>CAMNPN010000117.1 GCA_946548085.1 uncultured Prevotella sp.
CTCTTCGCCTTCATCGGAATGGCGCTTCCTGGTATGATGCTTAAAAAGAAGAGCCTATGATGTTCCCCACATTAGACCCACTTCTGCACGCTGAGCTGCGACTGGCCGTCATGTCGTTGCTCATCAGTACCGACGAGGCCGAGTTCCCGTATATCAAGGAACAAACAGGAGCTACGGCGGGCAACCTGAGCGTGCAGGTCGACAAACTGTCGGCAGCAGGCTATATCGAGGTCGAGAAGACCTTCAAGGGCAAGCGCCCTTGCACCATCTGCCGCATCACCGACAAGGGACGGCAAGCGTTCAAGACATACATCGAGGCGTTGAAATCGTATCTGGAGGTAAGTAAATCGTGAAACGCCATAAAGAATAAAGGAGTTACGGGCAATCGCAACTCCTTTTTCCATCTCACTGACCACTGGCCTCGGCTTTCATCTTCCTCACGTACTGCATGAACCTGTCGATAAGTCCTATTCCCACCATGTTTGGCGTTTCTATGAGCGTAGCACCGTTGTTGAACTGCATCACGGTCTTCTTCCCCTCCTCATACACAGGCCATTCAGGCAGTCCTGGTCCATTGGGATTCAATGTCTTGGCGAAGTTCACCCAGTACTGCTGCATGATTTCCGAAACGGCTGCTTCCTGGGGATATCTCTCAGCCTCTTTCAGGAACGAACCGTTCAGGTACATAATATCATCCGCATGCGCAGCCCCGCGACGGTTACCCTTGGCATAGACGGTTCGATCCGACTTCTGCGCGAGGTAGGCCGAATACACCGCACTCTTACCCGTCTTCTTCTGCAGCGTTGCCCAGGCATAGGCGGGCCACCCGAAATTCAAGTCGCGCACCACGTCGCGCACACTGTAATACGCCTGCTCGTCGGTATCGGCGGGATAGATGGCCAGTACGCTGTCCACATAGTTCTGGGGCAGACCGTTCATCTGCGCCTTATACTGCTCAGCCGTTTCAATCTCCACCACAGCACCCTCGTCGCTGTTGTACATCAGCATCACGGGAACATCAGTATATTGACCAAGCTCATAGAGGTTATATACCTCATCCGTCAGCACCTTCCCGTCGATGATGGGCGTACAGCCCATGAAGTTCACACCAGTACCCGTGAGCGACTTCGCTTCCATCGCACGCAGTTCGGCAATAGAGTTTTTCTGAAGCTGCTGCACGAACATACTGCCCAGCATCTCTGCCTGCTGCTGCGTTACCATACTCATCGTCGACATAAAGGCGCCGCTCTGACTGATACAGGCGCGGAAAAGACCTTTAGCCATGGGCGAGGCACAAAGAATGTTACAGTTCATGGCACCGGCCGACTCGCCGAAGATAGTCACTTTCGAGGGATCACCACCGAAGTTCTTGATGTTCCGCTGAATCCACTGCAAGGCGAAGATCTGATCCAGAAGACCGTAGTTGCCTGAAGTGCCGTCAGCCGATTCCTTACTCAGCTCAGGATGTGCCAGGAATCCCAAGGCACCCGCACGATACTCAATGCTCACCGTTACCACGCCCCTACGCGCCAAACTCTGCCACAGCTCGCCACCATAATGCTCTGTCTTCCAACTGCCGCCATGGATATACACCATCACGGGCAGTGCATCGGTAACCGACTTAGCAGGAGTAACCACACTCAGGTACAAGCAGTCCTCGCTCATCATATCATACGTCACGTCATCACGTTCCGGTTGCGGAGGCCACTTGGCACACTCCTCTGCCTTCAGCACCCCTTCCCACGGTTTCGCCGGCTGTGGAGCCTTCCATCTGAGTTCACCCACTGGCGGAGCCGCAAAGGGTATCGCCTTATATACAGCCAGGTCTGTTCCATCGAGAACACCCTCCACATCCCCCGTTTCCACATGCGTTTTCAATAACGGCTGAGCCTGTGCAGCCACCACAACAAGCAGTCCGCAGACCGCCATGAATAGTATTTTCTTCATTTAAGTAATCGTATTTGGAATTATCTTCTGTGCATTAGATGCACTTTCTTGCCAAAAAGTTTCAGAAAAAGGAGAAAAAATTCTTGCAGGGTTAGGGAAAGCATTCAACTTTTGAGTGTTTACCTCTATTAAATCTCATCTATTGTATTGAACATTAATAAGTTTATATCCATTTCTCTGTCTACTTTCCCTCCACCTTGCTTCTATCTCTAAAACTGATTCTCATAGCATTATGTTTGATTTTGAATAAGATTTTGTTGGATGTCTCGCCGAAGGCGATCAAAAAAAGAAAGCGAACACAGATTCGTGTGATCAGTGTTCGCTTTCTTTATAAACAATTACTTGACAATCCATTCAAACAACCCGGCTGCATTGTCGTCAGGCAACTCCACCTCCAAGCGCAAAGCGCGTGTCTTGACAGGATTGAAGTTTACGGTACAGGCCGCGCCCTTTTCCGTAGGATAGCCATCGGCACCGCTTACAGGTTGCCACTGTCCTTGGGCATCCTGATAGAGGATGCGCCAGGACTTGGGCACTCGGCATCCACCCCAGGGACCATCATCATACCAATAGACGGTAGCACTCTGTACGGTCGATTCCTGCGGAAACTCGTAGGCAAGCCACTCGGTGCATGCCTTCTTAGGCCACCAATGGGTATAGGGAACAGAGCGGTCGTTTTCGTCTTTGGGCACAAGACGATCGTTGATAGACGACAATGCAGGCACCTCTGACGAGGTGGTTACCTTGCTCTGACTGGCCAGTGTGGCAGGTTGTGAGGGATTGGTAGCATTCAGATCCTGTGGTAGCCAAACACGCATCTTTCCACTGCCACGATGACACCAAGCATAATAGGGAATGAGTGTCAAGGTCTGGTCCAACGCTTCCAGCTTCCCCTGCTTATTGAAGTTCAGGGTCTGGGCACTGGTTGTCAGGGTTTGTATGGGTGTGCCTGCAATCTCACCCTTGCCGAGAATGAACTGAGGAGTCTGGTTAAGTAGTGCCCCCATGATATCGAAGTGGTTGTCGGGGTGCTCAGCACAATAGACCAGCGGACCACGTTCCACGCTCACCATACCACGGTCGGCCTCCACCTTATTATTGGCACGAACGGTTCGAGCCTCCATGTCAAAATGAATCTGCACCTTGTCGCCCTTCTTCCACTTACGACTGATGGTATAATAGCCATCAGCGGACATGCTGCCGACTACAGAACCGTTTACCGTAATAGTATAGCCGAGACGTTTGTTGTCGGAATACTGATAAAGATTCGAGGGTACCACCTGATTCCTCACCCATCCTGGAACACGAATCTTCATCGCGAATTGTCCGGCAGTATTCTGATCTACCGTCACCACGATATCACCATTCCAAGGGTATTCCGTTGCCTGACTCAGCACTACTTTTTTACCAGCGACACTGAGGTTGCCTTTGTTGGAGAGGAAGAGGTTTACATAGACGTTGCGATCCTTCACGGCATAGACATATCCTGGCAGTGAGGGGATGAAGCGGCAGATATTGCTCGGACAACAGGCACAACCGAACCAAGCCTGACGCTGGTGCTGTCCCATCGACTCCAAAGGGTTCGGATAGAAGAAACCATTTCCTTGAAGTGAGACACCGCTAATCAGTCCGTTGTAGAGTGT
>CAMNPN010000118.1 GCA_946548085.1 uncultured Prevotella sp.
CAGCTTCTCCACAGAGTTGCCATAGATGAGATAGAGGGCAGCGTCCTTCTGCACCTGCTGATCGTCCAGAGAGCCGAAGTCGCGCACAAAGAGCATATCGCCAGCGGCCACCACCTCCATCGGCCGTCGGATAGAAGCGTTAGAGAACGAAGTGACGCTGTAGCTGGCACCCAGGCTGACAGTGGCGATAGAGGGCTGACCACTGCAGCACACATAGAGCACAGGCACATTGTCCTTCATGTCGAGGTACAGGCCCTCAGGCTCCTTGCCTACCTCAATCTTGTTGATGAAGCCACGCGTATTCGTATCGAAGATGCCCACGAATCCGCCGTGTGTGGTCACATACAACTTACCGTCGTAAGCCGTCAGACAGCGGGGACCGTCGCCAGCCTCCTCGCCCATCTCCTCCGTAGTACTGATACGGTCTAACATCTGGAAGTTGTCAGCGCTCAGCACGAAGATGGCATCCTCGTCTGTGCTGGCGACAAACACCTTACCGTCGTGCTCCAGCACGTCGTTGGCACCAGCACCGAGGTCAGAGGCCACAGCGCGCGAGGTGCCAGCCTCATAGTCCAGATAGTACAGACTGCCGGGGACGCCAGCCACCTCACTACCACTACAGAGCACGAGGGCGCCCTTCGTCACGACAAGTTCCGAGCTGCCGCTCCCCTTGTTGTCGTTATCATTGCTCAGACATCCCGTCAGGAGTCCCGAGCCCATCGCCATCAAAGCGATACCAAATAAAAATCTTCTCATATCTTTCATTATTTCATTTTAATAAACTGTGTCCCAAATCCTTCTGCTGACAGATATCCACAATCTGCGCCACGACCTCTTCCATCCTCGGCACCTCAGCCACATAGTACGACGGATACTCAGGCGACAGCACCACGAGGTTCATCGCCCTCACGCGCAGACCGTAGTGCGCCTCCAGCATGTGGCGGTACAGGTTCTGCTGGATGCAGTAGTGATAGTAAGAGGTGTCGGGCAGGTTGATACCGTTGATGCTCATCTTACCCCCGAAACCCTCGGTGACGGGCTGACCCAGCTGGTTCACCACCTTCGTGCTGCGCTTCCAGTCGTAGATGGTAAACGTGCCGTCGCCGTTCTGACAGATCATGTCGATGGTACCCGCGATGTTAAGCCCCATGTCGTAGACGGGCCACTCCTGGCGGTAGGGACTGATCCGGTAGTCGCTGACGAAGTTCAGGAAGTACTGCTTCTCCTGCTCGATGCTCACCTCCTCCGTCTCACCCTCATAGCAGAAGGGACATACGGTGAGAAACGTGCCGTCGCGGAAGTAGTTCTCCGTCTGCTCGTGCATGAACGTGCCCACCTCGGCAGCCCTGCGCCCTATCCGCTTCCACTTCTTCAGCGACTCCTCAATGGGCACGCCGTAGCGCTCCCACTGTCGCTGGGCTATCCCCTGGGCGTCGAAAGGCTCAAAGAAGTAGCCTATCAGCGAACTCACAGGCAGCAGCTGTTGCTCGCCCTTGTAGGTGTACACGTGCCCCTCGGGCTCAAAGTCGATATACTGGTCCTGCTCATATTTGCCAGCATCCTTGAAGGCCCGCATTTTCGCCTCCATTTCCTTCGATCTCGTCATCTGTATCTGTTTTTGCTGGCAAAATTACTAATTTTTTTTGTTTCTTCTGTTCTTATGTCTAAAAAATTATATATCTTTGCCCCAAATTACCAAAACGTCAACCCTTATGAAAGAACAGTATTTTGCCGACAAGAACCGCTACGACTGCGGTATGGAGTACGAGCGCTGCGGGCGCTCAGGTGTGTTACTGCCAAAGGTGAGCCTCGGCTTCTGGCACAATTTCGGAAGCGTCGACCCCTACGAGCGCAGCCGTGAGATCACCCACTACGCCTTCGACCACGGCATTACCCACTTCGACCTCGCCAACAACTACGGACCCGTCTACGGTTCTGCAGAAGAGACCATGGGCCGACTGATGGACGAAGACTTCCGCCCCTATCGCGACGAACTCTTCATCTCGTCGAAGGCGGGCTACGACATGTGGCCTGGTCCCTACGGCAACTGGGGCTCCCGCAAATACCTCATGGCATCACTCGACCAGAGCCTCCGCCGCATGAAGATCGACTATGTCGACCTCTTCTACAGCCACCGCTACGACCCCGAGACACCCCTCGACGAGACGCTGCAGGCCCTTGTCGACATCGTGCGCCAAGGCAAAGCCCTCTACGTCGGCATCTCCAACTGGCCACTCGAACCCTTGAAGTACGGCTACGAGTATCTGAAAGCCCACGACGTGCCCCTGCTCATCTATCAGGGACGCCTGAACATGCTCGACCGCAAGCCACAGGAGACAGGCATCACCGACTTCTGCGCAGAGAACGGCATCGGCTTCATCGCCTTCTCGCCCCTGGCACAAGGCTTGCTCACCGACCGCTATCTGCAGGGCATTCCCGCCGACAGCCGCATGGCCAAGGAGAAGTTCCTCAAGAGCTCCATGCTCACCCCCGAGCTGCTCGAAAAGCTACGCCACTACAACGACGTGGCCCAGAGCCGTGGCGAGACACTCGCAGAGATGGCCCTCGCCTGGATCCTCCACCAGCGCGCCGTCACCTCCGTCCTTATCGGTGCCAGCTCCACCGCCCAGCTCGAGAAAAACCTCAAGTGCGTCAGCGCCGCCCCCTTCGACGAAACGCTATAACCCATTTCTCTCTGGGGCCTGACCCCAGTGAGCACCCGCGACGAGGTACGTAGCTCGAGGGTTTCGAGCTACGTACCTCGTCGCCTTCGAGCCACAGCTTAATG
>CAMNPN010000119.1 GCA_946548085.1 uncultured Prevotella sp.
TTCATTTACAATAAAGTTCTGGCGCCAGAATGGCCCCAAGGACGCAGGTCATTTCGATACCCACGAAATGCACGACATCCCCGATGACACCTCGTTCCTCGAGATGCTCGACATCCTGAACGAAGAACTCATCAACGAGGGCAAGGAGCCCTTCGTGTTCGACCACGACTGCCGCGAGGGTATCTGCGGTATGTGCTCTCTGTATATCAACGGTACGCCTCATGGCAAGACCGAGCGAGGTGCTACCACCTGTCAGCTCTACATGCGCCGCTTCAATGATGGTGATGTCATCACCGTCGAGCCCTGGCGCTCAGCAGCCTTCCCCGTGATCAAGGACTGTATGGTTGACCGCAACGCCTTCGATAAGATCATTCAGGCTGGTGGCTACACCACCATCCGCACTGGTCAGGCTCAGGATGCCAACGCTATCCTCATTCCCAAGGAGGATGCCGACGAGGCTATGGACTGTGCTTCTTGCATCGGCTGTGGTGCTTGCGTTGCAGCTTGTAAGAATGGCTCTGCCATGCTCTTTGTATCGTCAAAGGTGTCTCAACTCGCTCTGCTCCCGCAAGGCCGCGTGGAGGCTGCCAAGCGTGCTAAGAACATGGTGATGGCTATGGAGGAGCTCGGCTTCGGTAACTGCACCAACACCCGCGCCTGCGAGGCAGTCTGCCCGAAGAACGAGACCATCGCCAACATCGCCCGCCTGAACCGCGAGTTCATCAAGGCCAAGCTGGCTGACTAAGACAAAGGCTGCCTTTCCCTTGTAGGGGAGGGCAGCCCCTCCCAAACTCCCCTCCCTTTCATGGGGAGGGGCATGGGGTGGGGGCTTCACCTACTTATATATAGTATTAAGCAAATGAAACAAACAAGCGAATACATCGACCTCATTAAGGCCCACGCCGATGAAATCCGTAGCCAGTTTGGAGTGCGGACGCTTCGCCTTTTCGGCTCTGTCTCTCGCGGTGAGCAGCGTGAGGACAGCGATGTAGACGTTTGTGTGGAAATGGAGCCCCGCATCTATCTCGTTGTGCGTCTCCAGCGTTACCTTGAGCAGCTGTTGGGCTGTCCTGTAGATCTCATCAGGAAGCACAGTCACATGAATCCCTATCTACTTCAAAACATAGAGCACGATGGAATTTTCGTCATTGGAGAAGCGTAATCGTATTAAATATACTCTTGAACAAATCAATACGGCCCTCGATCAGCTTAAAGAGTGGAATGAGGACGTAAAGACTGCCAACGATTTCTATCTCTCCTCGTCAGGTATGCAGAAACTGGCTGCTAACAGTATGCTCATTGAGGCTATTGGAGAAGGCATCAGACAGATTGACGAACATTCTGACGGAAAGCTTTTGCCAGAACGTCCAGAGATACCCTGGAAAGACGTTATTGGCATGAGAAACCGCATTGCTCACGGCTATTTTGAAGTTGACGCAGAGTTAGTGCTCGCCACTATCAAGAACGACCTTGATGCGCTGCAAACTGCTGTCAAGTATTTCCTTGATACGATTTAGTATCTCTCTCATCTCCACCGCTCTGACGGTGGCAGGATACACATTATAGATATTATAAACTTACAGATCAGCGTTTCTGTTCGTACTTATTGAAATAAGATTTTGAGCTTTTGCTCTTGTTCTTTGAATCCGAATACCGTCAAATCATTCGCACAAAGAGAACAAGCAGATAGAAGTTCATGCTCACAAAGTGTCAGACACTTTGTGCTAGACACTTTGTGCTAGGAAATCATCGACCAGATAGAGGACATTACGGAGGAGTAAAGACGAAACGTAATATCGTGGCCTCGTTGCCGTAATATCGAAGGCCACGATATTACTTGTGGCCTTTGATGACAAATATGACAAATGACAGCGCTCTCTTTTGCGGCCGCATCTCGGCAGTGATGAGATTATTCTATTAATATGTATATATATACATATATTATTATATATAATTATATATATTTATTATAATATTAATCATCTGTAAATTCCGATGATGGCGGGGCGGAGCGATGACAGCTGTCATTTGTCATATTTGTCATCATCGTGAGTTTTTGGTGAAAAAATGGCAGAATGTTTTGGCAGTTACGATAATTCTTCTTACCTTTGTCGTTGCAAAACCAATATAACGATGTCATCAACCAACCGCCAATGAACGAAGAACAGCAGTTATACAGCGATTTAGTCTACGTGATGTTCTACGGAGGCGTAACGTTACTGGCCCTTGTTGCGGGGGCCTATCTGTTGTTCCGTCGCGGCAATGCCATAGCGCCCGAGATCACGCCACCCTTGCGCTTGCGCCGATGGGTGGCGGCCTTCTTTGTGCTGATGGCCCTGAGCCATGTGTGGTGGGCACTGCTGGGTTGCTTCCAGGTGATTAGCGATCCGTGGTTGGCGATCGTTGTGGGTGCCGGGTTGGACAGCATGACGCTGGTGCCCGCGATGATGGCGATGCTGCTGGTGATGCTTCAAGACCGTCGGCGCCCGCTGTGGCCTTTCTTCGTGGCGGTGGTGCCCGCAGTGGCCATTCTGGTCATCTCTATGATCTACCGCAGCGATACCTTCATCTTGCTGCTGAAAGTCTATCTCTTCATGTTCGGCATCGTGTTTATGATCATGATGGTGCAGGCCGTCAGGCAGTACGGCCGATGGCTGCGCGATAACTATGCCGACCTGGAGCATAAGGAGGTGTGGCAGAGTTTCGTGGCCATATTCGTGTGCGTGCTGATACTCTGGTTCTACATCATGATGGGTAGTGGCAGAATCTTTGCGTATATCGTCCAGGTGAACGACCTGGTGCTTATCGGCTTGCTGCTCTGGCGGGTGGAGACGCTCCAGAGGCTGGACGAGCAGGATGAGACCGTCGGCCAGGCAGGCTCCGGCGAATCAGAAACGCCCATTTCATCGATGATTTCATCGGTTTCGACCACCTCCAGCATCGGCCAGCTGTTGGCGCAGCACTGCGAGGCCACGCAGCTCTATCTGCGCCACGATATCCGCGTCGACGATCTCTGCAAGGCCATCGGCACCAACCGCAACTACCTCAGCCAGTATTTCACGCAGCAGCGCACCACCTACAATGCCTATATCAACAACCTGCGCATCAAGCACTTCATCCGCCTCTATCGCGAATCCGTCGCCAGCGGTCACCCGTTCACCGCCCAGCAGCTGGCTCAGCAGAGCGGTTTCAGGAGCTACAGCACCTTCGGCCTGGCCTTCAAGCAGCGCATGGGACAGACGGTGACGGCCTGGATGCGTGACATCAATGGGTAGCCGTTTGGCCCCTCCGATAGTCGCTGACTTGCAAAATCCGCAAAAATTGTTTCAGAATTAACAAAAATCAGCCCTGCAACATCTTGGCTCTTGCAGGTGTCGGCGAAGTTTTATAATTTTGCAGCGTGTTATTTACATTAAATCCATAAAAGCAAACTGCTTAATTAAAAGGATAAGTAAATGGTATTAGGTTCAAAAAAGATTGTTTTCACCGCAGTCCTGCTGGCAATGAGCATCGCGCTCGCTGCCCAGCAGACGCCTGCGGACAAGCAGCAACCCTCGGAACAAGAACAGATGATCCAGCGCCTTTACGAGGCGCAGGCCAGTGGCAACGATTCGGCCTTCTATGCGGCTCATCAGGCGTTTATGAGCTATCAGGAGCAGCGCCAGGACTGGGCCACATACTATCGCTCGTGGATGAATCGCGTGATATATGAGGTGAATAATAAGCGATTTCATCGGGCTTATGCCGAGATTCACCGCCTGGCCGAAGATGCCAAGGCGCGCCATCAGGAGCAGTATCTCTATCTGGCCAACATGAGTCTGGGCTTTCTCTTCAACGGCCGCAACCAGCCAGAGCTGGGCGAGAAGTATTTCAGGCGCGCCCTGCGGGGCCTCGATGCCGAGAAGGACCCCGTGGCCGTGTTCAACGCTTACCTCTCGCTGGCACAGTCGCTCAGCTTCAAGCAGCCCGCCGAGGCCATGGCCTGCCTCGACAGCCTGCCCAAGCAGATGCTGCAGAACCCGATGTACGAGAGCGGCGTGCTGGGATACCGATGCATCATTGCCAACAAACTTGACGACCGCGATGCCTTCTACCGCTATTTCGCCAGCTACGACAGCATCCGCCAGCACCAGCCCGCGCAGTTCAATGCTGCCAACCTCGAGCAGGTGATGGTGTGCCACCACCTCATGCAGAAAGACTATCAGGGTGCGCTCGCCTGGTGTGACTCCATCGAAGTGCCCCTGACGGCAACGGAGCTGCGCATCAATGTCTATGAGAAGATGGGCAACTGGCAGCAGGCTTTCCGTGCAACAGAGTTCAGGGACAGCCTGATGCTCGTAGGCGAGCGTGCATCACTGGAGCAGCGCATCATAGACATGTCGCACGATATCGATATGTATCAGGCAGAGCAGGAGAAGGCCGAGACGCGGCGCACGCAGCTGCTTGTCGTTGGCCTCATGGCCCTGGCCATCATTGGCCTGCTCGTGGGTATGCTCGTCTATCGCCGTCAGAAGAACCGCCACATGCGGGAGCAGTTCCTGCAGTTGCAGGAGGCTCGCCGCAGTTCAGAGGCAGGGCAGGCCATCCGCCGTGCCTTCGTCAAGACGATCCAGGAGAAGCTGAAGTCGCCCATCAACGTGCTGAAGAGCTATGCCCGCATCTTCAACAATCCGAACTTCTTGCTGAAGCCCGAGGAGCGCTCCAAGCGATACACCGACATCCTCACCGCCGCCCGCACCATTGAGGCGATGATGGACCCCGTGCTCTTCTCCTATGCCCGAGGGGCCGCAGGCCTCACCGACGAGGAGAAGCAGATCTGCATCAACGCCCTGCGCTCTCCGCTGCTGACGCTGATCAACACCTCAGAACTGATCATCGATGAAGACGGGCAGATACCCCACGATGAATATATGCAGCTGCGTGAAGGCGTGAGCCGTGATGCCTACCATGTGGCCACCTCCACGCATCAGCTCATCCTCTACAGCCTCTATGTCGATGATGTTGAAACGCCTAAGCAGGACAGGATCGGGCTGAACGAAGTGCTGCGCACCATCCTGAATAGCTACGACCTGCAGCCCTCCTCGATAGTGAAGCACCGCAAGCTGGCCACGCAGTTCTCTACCACCGTGCCCGATACGGTGATGGTGGATACCAGTCCGCTGCTGCATGAACTGCTGAACTGCCTGCTCGACAATGCCGATAAGTATGCCATCAGCGGAACGGTGCTGATGAGCTGCTATGCTAATGGCGACGGCACCTATGCGGTATCCGTGAGCAACGAGGGGCCCGTCATTCCCCTTGCAGACGCAGAGCGCATCTTTGATCCCTTCGTGCGCCTGTCTGCTGATGAGCCCAGTCTTGGCATCGGCTTGCCTCTGGCTCGCCGTCTGGCTGCCTCAATGGGGTATAGCCTCGTGCTCGATCAGGAGTATATCAAGGGTACGCGGTTCGTGGTCACGGGCATCTCATAGCCCCGTGTAGCACCGCTGCTATTCTTTTCACGCATCAAAGTCTTCCAGAGATGGCTCCCAGAGATGGCGGGCCATGTCTACGTGGCCGTTGGGACGGAAGCTGACGCCTTCGGCCTCGAGTAGCGTGCGCTGACGGCTCCAGCCTGGTGCTGTGCGCCCTGCTGCGTTGACCACACGGTGGCAGGGCAGCGAGGCCGCCTCAGGGGTGTAGCGCAGCGTGCGGCCTACCATCCGCGAGTGGCTGGGCCATCCGCAGAGGGTGGCGATGATGCCGTAGGTGGTCACGCTGCCGCGAGGTATCTGGCCGACGATGCTGAGCACGTCGCGCCTGAACGCCCGGGCCTGGTCGGCACTCATCCTGTCTGGATAATCCTTGAGGCTGCTCATCCTTCTTCTTCTGACGGTGCAAGGAAAAAGCGCTGGAACTCGCTCTCGAAGTTGGGCGTCAGTATCTGCCGCCCGATGGCCTGACGAAGCTCCTGGAGGGTCCAGAAACGGCCTCCGTCGAGTTCTTCGGCAGAGGGGCGGACGGGACCGTCGTAGACCGTCTTGTGTACATACACCAGTTCGCGCTCGCGCTGGCTCTCAAACACATACTTGCCCAGGGGCTCTGGCTTGAAGGCCTCGATGCCCAGCTCCTCGCGCACCTCGCGCCGCAGGGCTTCTTCCGGCGTCTCGCCGTAGTCGATGTGCCCCCCTACGGCGGTATCCCACTTGCCTGGCTGGATGTCTTTCCACTCCGGACGCTTCTGCAGATAGACCTCGCCTCGAGAATTGAACACATGCAGGTGCACCACAGGGTGCAGCAGGTGCGATCCGTTGTGGCACTCGCCTCGCGAGGCCTTGCCTATCACGCGGCCGTCTTCGTCGACCAGGGGGAACTGTTCCCGTTCGTTATCTTTCATGTTCCTATTTTTCTGCAAAGGTAGTGCTTTTTTCGTAATTACGTGAAGGTTTTCGTATTTCATGTGTCTGAAGGGGGCTTTTTGTGTCTTTAGTGCCTGTTTACTATATCTCTGACTTTAGTCGGAAAGATGTCTGACTTAAGTCAGTCAACTGTCCGACTATAGTCAGTCAAGTGTCCGACTATAGTCAGACACATGGTTTACTGCCTGTTCCGACATGGTTTACTGCCTATTCCGACGTAGTTTAGTGCCTGTTCCGGAGTGCTCTTAAAGCTGGTGCTGAAGGGTGAGGGGCAAAAAACAGCGGTGCTTTCTTGGTGGTTTGAAAAAGAATCACTATTTTTGCATCCATAAAAGGATTATACAAGACTATGGCAATCAAAACAAGTATGGCAACCAAGGCCAGGATGCTGACCCTCGCTGCGCTGATGCTGCTCTGTGCGAGCCTCTCAGCACAGGAGCGGGCAGAGGTGGCGCTGGAGACGACGGAGGGCACCATCCGCATCGCCCTCTTCAACGAGACCCCGCAACATCGTGACAACTTCATGAAGCTCGTCAGGATGCAGTTCTACGACTCGCTGCTGGTGCACCGCGTCATCAAGGACTTCATGATTCAGACAGGCGACCTCAACAGCCGCCACGCCCAGCCGGGGCAGCTGCTGGGAGCGGGCGAGCTCGACTATACCATCGAGCCCGAGTTCAGGCTGCCGCAGATCTTTCATCGCAGGGGCGTGATTGCCGCCGCCCGTGAGTCGGACAAGGTGAACCCCGAGCGGCGGTCTGGGGCGGCGCAGTTCTACATCGTCTGGGGGAAGCTCTACGACGACAGGCGCCTGGCCGCCGTGCAGCAGAAGCTCGACTCGGCCACCAACGGGCAGGTAAAGCTCACGCCAGAGATGGCGGAGGTCTATAAGACCGTTGGCGGCACGCCCCATCTCGACGGGCAGTACACCGTGTTTGGCGAGGTCACGGAGGGCCTGGACATCGTGGACCGTATCCAGCAGATGGCCACAGACAAGAACGATCGCCCTGTGAACGATGTGCGCATCCTGCGCGTCAAGATCATCAGCGACCCCTTTGCCCCCAAGCCCGCTGCGGCTCCCAAGAAGGCGGTCCGCAAGAAAGTAGTCCGTAAGCGCAGATGAAGAAGATTACAGAAGAGCCCTCGCACTACGACCATCTCGAGCAGATGACGGTTGCAGAGCTGCTTGGGCATATCAACGACGAGGACAGGCTGGTGGCCGAGGCTGTGCGCAAGGCCATCCCGCAGGTGAGGGCGCTCGTGGAAGCCATCGAGCCCAGGCTGAGGGAGGGGGGCCGGCTGTTCTATGTAGGTGCAGGCACGAGCGGCCGTCTGGGTGTGCTCGATGCCAGCGAGCTGCCACCAACGTTCGGCATCTCGCCCGACTGGGTGGTGGGCATCATCGCTGGCGGCAACGAGGCCTTGCGCCATGCGGTAGAGAATGCTGAGGATGACGCCGAACAAGGCTGGCGCGATGTGGAGGCTTACAAGCCTACGAGTGACGACACCGTGATAGGCATCGCCGCCTCGGGCACTACGCCCTACGTCGTCGGGGCCGTGAGCAAAGCCAGGCAGCAGGGGCTGCTCACGGGCTGTATCACGAGCAATCCCCTCTCGCCGCTGGCTGCTGCTGCCGACTTCCCCATCGAGACCATCGTGGGCCCGGAGTTTGTCACAGGCTCCAGCCGCATGAAGAGCGGCACCGCCCAGAAGATGGTGCTCAACATGATCAGCACCGTGCTGATGATTCGCCTGGGCCGTGTAGAGGGCAACCGCATGGTGAAGATGCAGCTGACGAACGCGAAGCTCGTGGATCGCGGCACGAGGATGATACAAGAGGCGCTGGGCCTGTCGTATGACGAAGCCCAGCGCCGACTGATGGATGCTGGCAGCGTAGACCGCGTGCTGCTTATTGCATCGAAAGAATAGTATCCTTTAGGCGACTTGTCAGTTCGCGATAGTCCGACAGCAGGTTCCAGAGACCATCTTCGGAGAGCACGCCGCGCTTGAGACCTTCAGGCAGCAGCCCTGCCTGGTCGTCGTCAAAGTCCCTGTGCCAGTCGCTGCTGCCATAATAGGCGTCGAGCCTGGCAATGTCGTCCTTGATGGCTTCAAACTTGTCGAGTGCGGCAGAGAACTCCATCACGGCGGCAGAAGCCCTGTCCATCCGCAGCTCCATCTCTTTGATACGTTCTGTCTGTTCCATATCGTTCCAGTCTTTTTTACTTCTTCAGAACAGGCTGTTCTTCTCCAGTGTCCAGCCTTTGCGCTTCAGCAGGGCGGGGTCTGAGCCGGTGAACATCTTCGCGGCCTCCTTGTCGCCCTTCAGCTGCCAGTCGAGCCAGGCGAGGGCAGGGATGGTGAACTCGCCTCCGTGGGCCTCGCGATAGGTGCCTCCGTGGCCTACAGGATAGTTGATGGCACAGGCCGGCACGTGGCTGATACGATGGAAGTCGTCCATGCCGTTCTCGTAGGCGATGTCTTCCTTGCCACCAAGAATATATATAATAGGTGAGTGGATCTCCTTCAGTTTCTCCTTCGGCGGCATGGGCATGCCTCCCACGGCCTGGTGGGCATTCTGTTGGTTGAAGAGTCCGCTGTTGCAGATCATCAGCGTCTTGATACGCTTGTCGGCGCAGTTGAAGAGTGTCTGCAGGCCACCGCACGACATGCCTGCCACGCAGATGTTACTGATGTCGATCTTCTGATAGTAGGGCGACTTCTTGTCCTTATTCTGGGCGATGGCCCAGTCGATGCTCTCTATCTGCTGCTGGGTGGTCGACATGGGGCCTTCGAAGGCCTTTTCCTCCAGCGGCAGGTAGCCAGTGGCCAGCACGATATAGCCGTGAGAGGCAATCTCGTTGAGGAACTTATAGTGCTCCCAGGGTGAGTTCTGGCAGGCGCCGTTGCCCCATACCAGCACGGGCAGGGGCTTGCTGGGGCTGAAGGCGGCAAGGTCTTTCGGTACGAACACGGTATGTGCAGGCAGCGAGGCCTCTTCTTTCATCAGAGCCTTATAGGGGCCTGTGCCACCGCCTTCCACGGAGAGCACCTTGCGCTCGCCCTCCGTCTTCTTGCGCTGTTCGGCGAAGAAACGGTCGATGAAGTCGATCTGTGCGCGGTTGGGCACGTCGATGAGCGAGGCGCCGTTGCTGAACTGCATCGTTGTAGTCTTGTCTTTGTCGAAGGCAGGCCAGTAGGGCAGGCCCTTGGCGTTGGGGTTGCCCGTCTTGGCGAAGTTCACCCAGTACTGCTGGATCATCTCTGCGAGGGCTGCCTCCGTAGGATATTTGTCTGGCTGTGAGAGGAAGGCTCCGTTCAGGTAGAGGATATCATCGGCATGCGACACGCCGTGGCGCTTCTTGTCGCCAATGATGCTCAGCTCAGAGGGCTGGGCCAGGTAGGCGGCATAGACGGGTGCCTTGCCCGTTTGTGACTGCAGGCTTGCCCAGGCGAACGATGGCCAGGCAAATCCCATGTCGCGGAACAGGTCGCCATTGGCGAAGTAGGCCTCCTCAGGGGTGTTGGCAGGATAGAGCTTCAAGGCCTCGTCGGCCTTGTCGCCGAAGGTGGCCTTCGCGGCCTTCTGGAAGTCTTCTGGTGCCATCTCGCGAGTGAACAGTGCGCCCTCGTCGGAGTTGGTCATGATGATTGCCGGCACATCATTGTATTCGCCACGCTCGTAGTTGCGGTAGAGGTCGTCGGTAATCACGTAGCCGTCCACGCAGGGCCAGAATCCTCCGAAGCCCACATCGTTGCCGCAGAGCTGCTGGGCGCTCATCTGGCGCAGCTGCTTCAGCGACTTCTTCTTCAGGTGCTTCTGGAAAGCCAGCCCTTGCTGCTCGGCACCTTTCTGAGAGGCGTTGGCGGCGAGGGTTCTCGCCTTGTCCTGCCAAGGGCCGAACGAGCCGCCGCTCTGGCTGATGACGCGGTGGAACAGTCCCTTTGCCAATGGTGAGCCGGCGAGGATGCTACAGCTGATGGCGCCTGCTGATTCGCCGAAGATGGTGACGTTCGAGGCATCGCCGCCAAAGTGCTTGATGTTGCGCTGCACCCACTCGAGGGCGAAGATCTGATCCAGGAGTCCGTAGTTGCCCGTATGTCCGCCCTTCGACTCCTTGGCCAGTTCGGGATGTGCCATGAATCCTAAGGCTCCCGTGCGGTATTCGATGCTCACCACCACTACGCCTCGTCGTGCCAGAGCTGTCCAGAGGTCGCCGCCATAGTGCTCCGTTTGGAATCCGCCACCGTGGATCCATACCATCACCGGCAGGCGCTGGCTTGCAGAGGTGGCAGGCGTGGCGATGCCCAGGTAGAGGCAGTCTTCACTCATCATGTCTGCCGTCCGTCCAGGACGTGTAGGCTGTGGTGGCAGGGGACCGAAGTTGTCTGCCTTCAGTGTGCCCTCCCAGGGCTTGGCGGGTTGCGGCGCCTTCCAGCGGAGGTCGCCAACGGGTGGGGCGGCGTAGGGAATGGCCTTGTATATGGCCAGGTCAGTACCGTCGGGGGTTCCCTCCACGTCACCCGTTTCCACATGGGTCTTCAGCAAGGGCTGCTGCGCTGAGGCTGCCATTGCCAGGCATAGTGCCGTCAGTGTCGTAAGAATAGTCTTTCTCATATTCATTAATTGTTGTTTAGGTAATTTGATTATATAATCGAGGGCAAAATTAACAAAAATAGTTTAAATAAGGGTGGGCGTGTGTCTTAAAAAATCGAAAAGTGACGCAGAATGTAGCTATTATTTGTATCTTTGCATCCGCGATATTTAAAACTTACAAGCGTGATAGAACAAGTAAAGTAGCGTATGGCATTAGTTATCGGACTTATCATCCCCCTGCTGGGAACCATGCTCGGAGCGGCTTTTGTCTTTCTGATGAAGGACGAGATGTCGCCCCGTCTGCAAAAGTCGTTGCTCGGCTTTGCCTCTGGCGTGATGGTGGCCGCCTCGGTGTGGTCGCTGCTTATCCCTGCCATGGAGATGGAGGAGTCTGGTGGCGCATGGTCGGTATTGCCGGCGGCAGTGGGGTTCCTCATGGGTATCGGCTTCCTGCTGGTGCTCGATGAGCTGACGCCCCACCTGCATATCGGCACCGAGAAGCCCGAGGGTCCCCGCTCGCATCTCTCTCGCACGGCGATGCTGGCGCTGGCCGTCACCATCCACAACCTGCCTGAGGGAATGGCCGTGGGCGTGGTGTTTGCCGGAGCCGAAGAAGGGGCTGCAGGCCTGTCGCTGGCCAGCGCTTTGGCCGTCAGCATCGGTATCGCCATCCAGAACGTGCCAGAGGGAGCCATCATCTCCATGCCCATGAGGGCAGCGGGCAACAGCAGGTGGCGCTCGTTCGTCATTGGCAGCCTCAGTGGTGCCGTAGAGCCCATCGGCGGCCTGGCAGTAGTGCTGCTGGCATCGATGATGACACCCGTACTGCCCTACATGCTGGCCTTCGCTGCAGGAGCCATGTTCTATGTCGTGATAGAAGAGCTGATACCCGAGGCCAGCGAGGGAGAGCACTCTAATCTCAGCACCATCGGCTTTGCCATCGGCTTCGTGCTGATGATGGTGCTCGACGTGGTGATGGGGTAGGAGAGTGCAGGCTCTGATTTAGCGTGTTGTTTTTCAAGTATAGCCAATGATGCCGGGCGTGAGACGCATTATTCGCAGGGCTGCTTTGCCAGCCGATGGCGAGAGAATCATGGAGGTTTTCTCGGCAGCAAAAGGCATTATGCGCGCTTCAGGGAATATGAACCAGTGGGGCGACGGCTACCCCTCGCTGGATGTTGTCAGGGCCGACATAGAGCGTGGCGGGGCTTTCGTGGTAGAGGATGCAGGCGTGGTAGTAGGCTATTTCGCCTTTCTGACATCGCCGGAACCTACCTACGCCAAGATATACGATGGCAAATGGGTGGACGACATGCTGCCGTATCATGTCGTCCACCGCATAGCCAGCGTGCCCGATGCTCATGGCATTTTCAAGAGCATCATGGACTTCTGCCTTGTCCGTGAGAGGAATATCCGCATCGATACCCACAGGGATAACCACATCATGCAGCACGTCGTCATGCAGCATGGCTTCACCTACTGCGGCATCATCTATCTGGCAAATGGCGACGAGCGGCTGGCCTATCAGAAGTTGGTCGGCGAATCGTCGGCATCCGTCTGAAGTACTGTTTATTTCAGGTAAAGCGTGAAGAAGTCGGCCAGCTTATCCCAGGGGATCAGATTCTTTGCCTCGCCCTTACCTTCCAGCTCTGTATAGCCGCCATCGTAGAGATCGCAGTGCGAGGCACCGGGAATAATCAGCAGTTCTTTGTTCTCAGGGTTGGGGTTGGGCTTGCCCACCACGTTATAGCCCTCAGCCTTGCCGTCAACCATATAGTGATAGGCGGCCTCGCCGAAGTAACGCGAGTGAGCCTTTTCGCCGTGCATCACGAGGACGGCAGAGCGGATCTCGTTGATGTAGTAGAGGAAGCGGCTGTTGGCATAGGCCTGAGTGCCGATGGTGCGCCAACCGTCGTTGGAGTTGCCGCTACGCTTGTGATAGCCGCGCGGCGTGATGTAGTAGTCGTAGTAGTCCTTCACGAACTGTGGGGCATCCTCTGGCAGCGGATTCACCACACCGCCAGCCATCGCCATCGGGTCGGCGAGACGCTGCCTGGCCATCGCCTCACGGGCCTGATGGCGCGACTCCTCCTTGTCCTCGCTATCGAAATAGCCGTTGCCGCTGACGCGGGTCATATCGTACATCGTTGAGGCTACGGTGGCCTTGATACGGGTGTCGGCGGCGGCGGCATTCAGGGCGATGCCTCCCCAGCCGCAGATGCCGATGATACCTATCCTCTCAGCATCTACCAGATCGTGTTTCGACAGGAAGTCAACGGCTGCCATGAAGTCCTCGGTATTGATGTCGGGCGATGCTGTGCGACGGGGCTCGCCACTGCTCTCGCCCGTATAGGAAGGATCGAAGGCCAGCGCCACGAAGCCACGTTCAGCCATCCGCATGGCATAGAGTCCGCTCGACTGCTCCTTGGTGGCTCCGAAAGGTCCGCTGACGGCGATGGCGGGGAAGCGCATCTTTTCGCCGCCTGCGCTGTTGAACATGCCGATGCGCGGTATATACAGGTCTGCCGCCAGCGTCAGACCATACTGGTTGTTGAACGTCACCTTCTGGTGGTCTACCTTGTCACTCTTTGGGAACACCTTGTCCCACTCCTGCGTTAATTCAATCTTTGTCATAGTTGTATCTTCTTTTTCGTTTGTTGTCTTCTGGGTGCAAGCCGCCAGCATCCCGCCAGCCAGCATTGCGGCTAATATTATTCTTTTCATTTTATATACTTTTTCCCGTTCTTTATATACACTCCCCTTGCAGGCTCCTGCTTTAACTCCGTTCCGTTCAGGGCATATAGTTTCCCCTCATGTTCTGTTGCGGAGGTAGCCTTAATATTTGTATGCTCGGCTACTGACAGCACAACGCTGATACGGCCTTGTCCTGCCTTTAGGAACGACTTGAGCTCGTCGAGGGTAGTATATTGAATGCGCCCCAGACGGGTGTAGCTCCATGAATTGCTGCCATAGAAGAGCACTATCTGATTGCCGCTATAGAGGATGACATCGCCAGCCTCTGTTGTTATCTGCTGATTGCTTGTGGGCAGCGAGCGTCCCAGCCCTCCCACTTTCTCAAAGCCGCCGT
Source organism: uncultured Prevotella sp. (assembly GCA_946548085.1). GTDB lineage: Bacteria > Bacteroidota > Bacteroidia > Bacteroidales > Bacteroidaceae > Prevotella. The sequence goes on from CAMNPN010000119.1 coordinate 14,084, forward strand.
AGTCATCAGCCTCGTAGTTGATGGGCGACTTCTGTAGAGCAGCCACCAATGCCCGTGTGGCCTCATTATCCACTAAGTTGACGGGCAGTGTCTTGCCGTCGATGGTGATATTGATTTTCATTTCTGATACTGTTGTTTGTGCCTGTGCCCTCTCGCTGGAGCAGGCTGTCATCAGCAGTATGCCGACAGCCACCAACAGGCGTGTTGCTATTGTACGTACCATATTATTTATGCCGTTTGTCGGTATTCCGAAGGGGTTTGGCCCGTCTGCGCCTTGAACAAACGCGTGAAGTGGCTCACGCTGCTGAAGCCCAGATGCTCGCTGATAATCGTAATCGGTGCATCGCTGCCTCGCAGCTCCTGTTTGGCCTTGGCGATGATTTTGCCAGTGATGAAGTCCTTGGCGGTGCTGCCCAGCTCCTTGCGTACGAGGTCGCCGAAGTAGTTGGCAGAGAGGCAGAGTTCGCTGGCGCACCAGGCCACCGTCGGCTGACCCTTCAGCAGTAAATTGTCGCCCGACAGATAGTCGTCCACAAGGCGGTCGAATCGGCTGATAAGCGAGGAGTTCACCTTGTGGCGGGTGATAAACTGGCGGTCATAGAAGCGCAGGCAATAATCCAAGACGAGCTGCACATACACCGTGAGCAACTGCGAGGAGTGCTTGTCGATGGCATGTTCCAGTTCGTTCTGGATATGCTTGAAGGTGTCCTCGATGGTGCGCCGCTCGTCATCGGATACGTGCAGGGCCTCGCGCTGGTCGTAACCGAAGAAGCCATACTCACGGATGCGCTCAGCCAGCGGTGTGCCGAAGAGCAGGTCGGGATGGAACAGTAGCGCCTTCCAGCTGCTGTGCTCGCCCTCGATGAACTCCGTGGTCACCACCTGGCCGGGAGCCATCGTCACGATGCTGCCAGCCTGATAGTCATACTGCTCGCGGCCGTAGCGTAGGCGGCAGCCCACCCCCTGTTTGAGGAACACGGCATAAAGGCCGTACCTCACCGTCTGAGTCAACTCACCTGCGGCAGGGGCATAGTCCTTCACCTCCACCACCGTCACCAGCGGGTGCTTGGTTTCTGCGCCAAACATCCGGTTGTACTGCTCTATCGTGTCTATTGTCTGAATCATCTGCTTGCTCATTATCGCGGTGTGCTGTAATCACGGTGCAAAGGTACGAAGAAATCCGCAAAATGCGGTTACATATTTTACGGATTCGTTTTCCTTTTTTACGGAAGATGTCGGCCATACCTCACCGAATCGCTTGAAAGTTGCCGATGTGGATGGGGGCATGGGTCATGCTCTGTCACCCTCCCGATACTCCTTGGGCGTGAGGCCCGTCTCGCGCTTGAAGAAGTTGTTGAAGGCCGGCGGGTTGGCGAAGTGAAGCCGTTCGGCGATCTCGTAGGTCAGCAGTCCGCTGGTGCGTAACAGCACCTTGGCACGCAGCACCACAGCACGGTTGATCCAGTACATCGCACTGCGCCCGCTGGCTCGGCTGATGACAGCCGAAAGGTGGTGGGGCGTGATGTGGAGCTGGTCGGCATAATAAGGGATGTTGCGCTCCCGCTCACAATGGTGGCTCACCAGCGTCTTGAACTGCTGGAACAGTTCCTGGTGGCGGGAGATGGCCGTCCTGTTTACCGAGTTGTCGGAGGCCTGCTTGATGTACTGTACATCAGCCACCATCGCCCTAACTATCTGCAGCACGGCTTCGCGGCGGTAGGGTGACAGGGTGGCAACGTCCCAGAGCAGATACATCATGCGCAGCAGCAGCTCAGAATCCTTTGCAGAGACATTGGTAACGATACGTTCAGCCACCTGCACGGCCTCCTTCATGGCGATGCCGCACACCTCTACATCCTGACCGATGCGCTCAAACTCCAGGATCACGTCGGGCGTCGTGAGAATCACCGTGCCACGCTCGAAGTGGAACTGCTCCAGATCCAGATGCACGTCAGCCTCACCGCTCATGAACAGCAGCAGGCGGGGCTCGGGCAGCTGATACACCTCGCCCTCACGGAAGAACATCTTGTCTGACGGTCGCCCGTTGAGGATGATGCTGAGGTCGTCGTTATTGAAGACGTGACTCTCGGCTCCGGCCAGTTCCTGCAGATTGGCGGAGTCGATGGAGAAATAATTGATGCTCTTGCCGTCGCTCATGTTATTGTGGAATTGTACGATTCGATTGCAAAATTAATACATTTGTAGGAGAAAAACAAGCAGGAAAGGCGGAAATCGTACAAATCCATATTCTTTTCATACAATTCAGTAATAGAAATATCTGGGAAAAGCCGTAAATTTGCACCATGGAAACCAAAAACGACATGAATATGAAGAAAAGGATTCTCGTTTTCGCCTTCACCGCCGTCAGCATGTCGGTGCTGGGGCAGACACTGGAGGAGTGCTGGAGGGCTGCGGAGCAGAACTATCCGCTGATACGGCAGTACGGTCTCATCGAGAAGACCACGGCGCTGACGATGGCCAACATCCGGAAAGGCTGGCTGCCGCAGTTGTCGGCACAGGCACAGGCTACTTACCAGAGCGACGTGACGGCATGGCCCGACGAGATGAAGACGATGATGACGGGCATGGGCATCGACATGGAGGGATTGAAGAAAGACCAGTACCGTGTAGGCATCGACGTGCAGCAGACCGTCTACGACGGCGGTGCCATCAGCAGTCAGAAGACGATAGCCCGTGAACAGGGTAACGTGCAGTCGGCACAGACGGAAGTGAGCCTGTACGCCGTGCGCCGCCGTGTGAACGAGATGTATTTCTCGCTGCTCATGCTGGAAGAGCAGATGCAGCTGAACCGTGACCTGCAGGAGTTGCTGGCCGGCAACGAGCGGAAGCTGCAGGCGATGGTAAAAGGCGGTACGGCCGCAGCGAGCGACTGGCAGAACGTCAGGGCAGAGCGGCTGAACGTCGTTCAGCAAGCCACGAGCCTGGAGTCGCAGAAGCGGATGCTTACGGCGATGCTGTCGGCGTTCTGCGGCATGGAGGTGACGAGCCTGAAGAAGCCGGAGGGGACTGCGACACTGTCGCAGTATACGGGACAGAGGCCGGAGATGCGACTCTTCGATGCCCAGCAGCGATTGGCTGATGCACAAGAGCAAGGGCTGAATGCGGCGCTGATGCCTCGGCTCGGCGTGTTCGCACAGGGGTATTACGGCTATCCGGGCCTGAACATGTTCGAGGACATGATGCGCCACCGTTGGAGCCTGAACGGCGTGATAGGTGCCCGCCTTACCTGGAACATCGGGGCGCTCTACACCCGCAAGAACGACAAGGCGAAGCTGCGATTGCAGCGCGAGGTGACGGAGTCGAACCGCGAGGTGTTTCTCTTCAACAACCGCTTAGAGCAGATTCAGCAACAGGAGGAGATCGCCCGCTACCGGAAATTGATGGCCGACGACGAAGAGATTATTGCGCTGCGGTCGGCCGTGAGGAAGGCCGCTGAGTCGAAACTCGCCCACGGTATCATCGACGTGAACGACCTGCTGCGCGAGATCAACCAGGAGAATGCCGCCCGTGTGCAGCAGTCGATGCACGAGATAGAGATGCTGAAGGAAATCTACGACAACAAATTTACCACGAACAATTAATCAATGAGTATGAGAAAGATATTGGCACTGGCAGGCACGGCCCTGATGATGGCCGCCTGCGGAGGAAACGAGAAAGCGTATGATGCCACCGGCACGTTTGAGGCCACGGAGACCACCGTGTTCGCAGAGCAGAGCGGAGCCCTGCTGACGTTCAGCGTCAACGAGGGCGACAGCATCGGCCAAGGCCAGGAGGTGGGACTGATAGACACCACCCAGACGTGGCTGAAGATACAGCAGCTGGGAGCCACCAAGGAGGTGTATCAGAGTCAGAAGCCCGACATGGAGCGGCAGATAGCCGCCACCCGCCAACAGCTGGTGAAGGCCAGGCAGGACGAACAGCGATACCGTGAGCTGGTGGCCGACGGTGCGGCTCCCTCGAAGATGCTCGACGACGCCATGAGCCAGGTGAAGGTGCTGCAGAAACAGTTGGACGCACAGATATCCTCACTCTCGACGAGCACCCGCACCCTTGAAAAGCAAACCGCCGCTGCCGAGGTGCAGGTGAACCAGCTGCGCGATATGCTCCGCAAATGCCACGTCACCGCACCCACCAAGGGCACCGTCTTGGAGAAATACGTGGAGCGCGGCGAGTTCGTGTCTGTGGGCAAGCCGCTGTTCAAGGTGGCCGACACGCAGGAGATGTATCTGCGTGCCTATGTCACCTCGGCTCAACTGCAAACCGTCAAGTTAGGACAGCGGGTGAAGGTGTTTGCCGACTATGGTGACCAACAGAAGAAGGAGTACGAGGGCACCGTCACATGGATTTCCTCGCGCTCGGAGTTCACGCCCAAGACCATCCTAACCGACGATGAGCGGGCCGACCTGGTGTATGCCGTGAAGATTCGCATCAAGAACGATGGCTACGTGAAGATTGGGATGTACGGGGAAGTAGGCCTCACCCCCAACCCCTCTCCGAGTGGAGAGGGGAGCGAATAGTTTAACCGATTGATTGTGAAATGCGATGAACGCGATAGAAGTAAGCCATATATCAAAGACATACGGAGGAAAAGTAACCACTCCCCTCCATCATAGGGAGGGGCTGGGGGGAGGGTCTGTCCGTGCGCTCGACGATGTGTCGTTCTCCGTCTCGAAGGGCGAGGTGTTCGGGCTCATCGGCCCTGACGGCGCGGGTAAGACCACGATGTTCCGCATACTCTGCTCGCTGCTGCTGCCAGAGACAGGCACGGCGGCGGTAGACGGCTTCGATGTTGTCAGCCAGATGCGCGAGGTGCGCTGCAGGGTGGGGTATATGCCGGGCAAGTTCTCGCTCTACCAGGACTTGACCGTCGAGGAGAATCTCAAATTCTTCGCCACGCTCTTTGGCACAACCGTTGAGGCTGGCTACGACTCTATCCGTGCCATCTACTCGCAGATAGAACGCTTCCGCGACCGCAAGGCCGGAGCATTGTCGGGCGGCATGAAGCAGAAGTTAGCACTCTCCTGTGCACTGGTACACTCGCCGAGCGTACTCTTCCTCGACGAGCCCACCACGGGTGTCGACCCCGTGAGCCGCAAGGAGCTGTGGGAGATGCTCCTGTCGCTGAAGGAGCGGGGCATCACCATCGTGGCCTCCACACCCTACCTCGACGAGGTGCGCTGTTGCGAGCGCGTGGCTTTTCTCGACCACGGACGGATAAGGGGTGTCGGCACGCCCGATGCCATCTTGGATGAGTTCAGGGATATCTTCAATCCGCCGGGGATAGAGAAGGCTGTGACAGGGTCGCAGCATACGAGGCAGGAGAACGTGATCGAGGTGGAGCATTTAGTGAAGGCCTTCGGTACGTTCCATGCTGTAGACGATATCTCGTTCAGCGTCAGGCGCGGCGAGATCTTCGGATTCCTTGGGGCCAACGGTGCCGGCAAGACCACCGCCATGCACATGCTGACGGGCCTGAACCAGCCGACGAGCGGTACGGGCACCGTCTGCGGATTCGACATCCGTACCCAGCACGAGCAGATCAAGAAGCATATCGGCTACATGTCGCAGCGGTTCTCGCTCTATGAGGACTTGACCGTCGCCGAGAACATCCGCCTCTTTGCCGGCATCTACGGCATGAAAGACGAAGAGATAAGGGAGAAGACCGACGAGCTGCTGCGCCGCCTGCAGTTCACGGACCACAAGGATACACTGGTCAGGAGCCTGCCGTTAGGGTGGAAGCAGAAGTTAGCCTTCTCCGTCTCGATCTTCCACGAGCCGGGCGTGGTGTTCCTCGACGAGCCGACGGGCGGTGTTGATCCCGCCACGCGCCGACAGTTCTGGGAGCTGATCTACGACGCTGCCCGCCGCGGCATCACCGTCTTCGTCACTACCCACTACATGGACGAGGCCGAATACTGCGACCGCATCTCCATCATGGTCGACGGCAAGATCAGCGCCCTCGGCACGCCCGACGAGCTCAAAGCGCGGTTCCGTCAGCCCGACATGGATCACGTGTTCACCTATCTGGCGCGGCAAGCCAAGAGAGATTAAGACCCTCCCCCAGCCCCTCCCTATATGGAGGGGAGTAATTACTAAATAAAAAGAATCATGAGCACGACTAATCATATAGCAAGACTATCCACTCCCCTCCATACAGGGAGGGGTAAGGGGGTGGGTCTCTTTCTGTCATTTGTCATCAAAGAAGCCAAGCACATCCTGCGCGACAAGCGTACGATGCTCATCCTCTTCGGCATGCCCGTGGTGATGATGCTCCTCTTCGGCTTCGCCATCACGACCGACGTGAAGAACGTGCGGACGGTGGTGGTCACCTCGCAGATGGATCATCAGACGCGGCAGGCCGTGGAGCGACTCTCCCAGTCAGAATACTTCACCATCACCGCCACCGTCGGCACGCCGCGCGAGGCCGAGCAGCTCATCCGCAGTCAGCAGGCGGATATGAGCCTCACCCCCGGCCCCTCTCCGATTGGCGAGGGGAGTAGTAACCTTCAGTGGCAAATCATGGTTGACGGTAGCGACCCCAATATGGCTCAGCAATGGACCACATACGCCCAAAGCATACTGTCTCAGCCAGTTGACGACAAACACTATTCACTCCCCTCGCCCTTTGGAGAGGGGCTGGGGGTGAGGCTCCTCTACAACCCCCAGATGAAGTCGGCCTACAATTTCGTGCCGGCCATCATGGGCATGCTGCTGATGCTCATCTGCGCCATGATGACCTCCATCTCGATCGTCCGCGAGAAGGAGCGTGGCACGATGGAGGTGCTGCTCGTCTCGCCCGTACGCCCGCTGACCATTATCATTGCCAAGGCCGTGCCCTATCTGGTGCTGGCCTTCGCGATCCTCATCGTCATCCTGCTGATGGCCCGCTACGTGCTCGGCGTGCCCCTCGTCGGCTCGCTGTTCTGGATCATCGCCATCTCCACATTATATATCCTGCTGGCCCTCTCGCTGGGGCTGCTCATCTCCAGCATCGCACAGACGCAGCTCGTTGCCCTGCTCCTCTCGGCGATGGTGCTGCTCATGCCCGTGGTGATGCTCTCGGGCATGATGTTCCCCGTGGAGTCGATGCCACAGGTGCTGCAATGGATAGCAGCCGTTGTGCCGCCCCGCTACTATATCGACGCCATGCGCAAGCTGATGATCATGGGCGTGGGCATCGGCGAGGTGATGAAGGAGGTCACCATCCTCGCCGTCATGACCGCCCTGCTGCTCACCGTCGCCCTGAAGAAGTTCAACACGCGCTTAGAGTAACAAATCGTAAATCGGAAATGATAAAGTATCTCATACAAAAGGAGTTTCTCCAGATTCGGCGCGATGCCTTTTTACCGCGGCTTATCATCTTGTTCCCCATCGTGATCATGTGTGTCATGCCGTGGGTGATGCAGATGGAGGTGAAGAACATCCGTGTCGAAGTTGTTGACATCGACCATACCGTCGAGTCGCAACGGCTGATCGGTCAGATAGCCGCTTCACGCTATTTCATCTTCGGCGGGCAGAAAGCCACCTACGCCGAGGCCATGAAGGACATCGAGAACGGCCGGGCCGACATCATCCTGGAGATTCGCGACGGCCAGTACCTCATCGCCGCCAATGCCGTCAACGGCACTAAAGGCTCGATGGGCAGTGCCTATCTGAGTCAGATAATAAGACCCACCCCCCAGCCCCTCCCTGTAATGGAGGGGAGTGATTACTCTCGAGGGCAGCAGGTATCTGCTCCCTCCCTCACAGGGAGGGCTGAGGGTGGGTCTCTTCTTCTCTACAACAAGGGGCAGAACTACAAGCTCTACATGATCCCCGCCCTGCTGGCCATCGTGATGATGCTGATGACGGGCTTCCTGCCCACGCTCAACATCGTGGGCGAGAAGGAGGCCGGCACCATCGAGCAGATCAACGTCACGCCCGTCTCTAAGTGGGCCTTCATCCTCTCCAAGCTCATCCCCTACTGGCTCATCGCCCTCTTCGTGGTCACCGTCTGCCTCCTCCTGGCCCGTCTCGTCTACGGTCTCTCGCCTGCAGGGCCGCTCTGGCTCGTCTACCTGCTCGCCATGCTGCTGGCGCTGTTCTTCTCGTCCTTCGGACTCATCATCTCCAACTACAGCGACACCATGCAGCAGGCCATCTTCGTCATGTGGTTCTTCATCGTCTGCATCATGCTGCTCAGCGGCCTCTTCACCCCTACGCGCTCCATGCCCGACTGGGCCTACATGACCACCTACGTCAACCCGATGCACTACTTCATCGATGCCATCCGCACCGTCTTCATCCGCGGCGGCGGCCTCCGAGACGTGGCCCAGCAGCTGCTGGGCCTACTCGTCATCGGATTGTTCATGGCCGTCTGGGCAGTCAAGAGCTACAAGAAGAACAGCTGATACATCCCCCCGCCCTGACTGCTGCTTCACGAAGGTCTTCCTCACTGGACGGTGATCCACACGGCCTCGCCCCTGTCTTTGGCCTCCACGATCTTCTGCTTCAGCGCGTAGAGCCATTTGCGGGAGTCGAGCACCTCGCCCACGCACTTGTTGAGACCCACGAGGATGCAGCCCTCGGTGTCCTTGGCGGTGTTGCCCGCATGGATGCGGATGCCCTCGAACTTCGGCACGCCGAGCAATATAGGGAGCCATTGCTTGAACTTCGGACTCCAAGAGATCACCACCGCATAGCGCCCTTCGGGGATGGCTGAGCGGCCTTTCACCTTGTAGGCCCCGTGCTCGTAGTCGCGCCATGTGGGTTCCAGTGTGTCGCAGAAGTAAGAGAGACCTTCCCCCGCCCCCTCCCTAAAAGGGAGGGGAGTAGATACTTCTGCGGCTGTTGTCTGCCCTTGAGAGTAATTGCCCCCATCCCTTTTAGGGAGGGGCTGGGGGTAGGTCGT
>CAMNPN010000120.1 GCA_946548085.1 uncultured Prevotella sp.
CGTCGCATTTGAGATGCAGCGGCAAAGCAAGGTCGGACGAGGCCTCGAGAAACTACGGCACTTTCTGCAAGAATAATCCGTTTATTCCCCTGGAATAATCCGTTCTTTCTTACCGACCAAACCGCGACACAGCGATGTCGGCACGTCGTAGAGGCTCCAGGCAGAGCCGAAGTAGTAGGTGTAGGGCTGACCCTTGTATTGCCGGATGACGCCGACGGCATGGCCGGGGTTGGCGATGGTGAGTGAGACCGCTACAACAAAAAAAGAGGCCGAGAATTTGGAAAGAAAGAAATAAATGCTTAACTTTGCGCCAACGAAAAGGAATGAACACTATTTTAAGACGAATCCTGAAGATAGCCTTAGGGACTGTACTGGCTGTGACTATACTGCTGACAGGCGCCTTTGCGACACTCAACAGCGCGACCGTCCAGAAGAAACTGCTGGACAAGGCCGTGGCGCAGTTGAGGGCGAAACTGGAGACCCGTGTGACCATCGACAGCCTCAGCATCAACGTGCTCACCCAGGATATTACGCTCTACGGTATCGAGATCGAGGACCGTGAGGAGCGCCAAATGCTCATGATTGAGCGGATTGGCGTAGACATCGAACTGTGGCGGCTGCTGCAACACAAGATTGTCATTGAGCAGGCAGAGGCGGAGGGAGTGAAAGCCATGCTGCTGAAACCTTCGAAAGAGGAGGCGGCCAACTACCAGTTCGTCATCGACGCCTTCAAGAAGCCCAAGGACCAGAAGAAGGGCGCCAAGATGGAACTCGACATCAGCACATTGTCACTGAAGGATATCCACGTCAGACATAATGAGCTCTGCATCAGCCTGCTGTCAGCCAGATACGATAAAGGGTGGCTCGGCGGACAATCCATCGAGGCCGACAGCATCACCCTCAGCTGCGACACCACCTTTAGAAAGGGGCTGAAGCCGTATAAAGCCGCTGTAGGACGATTGACTGCCAACGGAGATTTCAAAGAGCAGACCTTCAACGTGGATGGCTATCAGATAGCCTACCAGTGGCAGTCGTTGTGGAAGAAGCGCCACATCATGGTAGACAATCAGGCCGCCATCGCACATATCACCGTCGATGCCGACCACGGACGATATGCAGCGGCAGTGAAACAGGCCCGTTACAAGAATGACAACCATCTGCCGCGCAAGAACACTGGCCGTCCGAAGCGCGGCTTCTTCGACGCCAAGCATCTGGATGTCATCGCCGACTTCCACGTGGTGCTCGACAGTATCGGAAAGGAAAGGATTACAGGCCATCTGGACGAGTTCCAGGCCAAAGACTCTGTGACAGGCATCGACATCCGTCAGCTGCAGACGAAGTTCGAGTACATCAAGGAGAAGATTCACCTGCGCGACATCATGGTACAACAGAAAAGTACCACCATTAAGGTCGCCAGCGGTGATATCGTACTGCCCAGCAAGAAAGAAAGTCGGCAGTTCGCTTTCTCCACAGGACAGATTACAGGCAGAGCTTATCTGAAAGACATCTCCAGAGCCTTCGCCCCCGTGCTGAGGAACTTCAGCCTGCCTTTGAACCTGAGCCTGACGATGAAGGGGACAGCCACCACCATTAGCTTCCGCAATGTGAAGGTGAGCAACGACAACAAGAAACTGCAGATAGCCGCCACGGGCGATATCACCAACCTGAAGGATAAATACAATCTGATGGTGAAGTTCTCCATTCACGGTATGCACGCTCAGAAAGGTGTCGCCCAGCAGATTATCAACCAGTTCCCCGTGAAGAAAATGATGATGAAGCAGCTCGACAACCTGGGCGACCTCAACTATACGGGCACGTTCTCCGTGCTGTATAAGAAGCAGGTCTTCGGCGGAGTGCTGAAGACAGGCAATGGTGACCTGAACTTCGACTTCACCCTTGACAACTTAGAAAAATACGTCAACGGAAAAGTCAGTTCCAAGAATCTGGAACTCGGCAAGGTGATGAACATCAATGGCCTCGGTGCGTTGGCTGCCTCTGCTCAGTTCACCGTCGACATCTCTAAGCCCCGCACGGCAGAGATGCGCAGGCAGAAAGGCGGCAAGCTGCCCATCGGCTACTTCAACGCCACCGTTGACGACTGCCTTTTCAAAGGTATCCATTTCCGTAACATATCCGCTACCCTCAACAGCGACGGTGCCATCGCTGAGGGCGATGTCTACAAAAGTGGCAGGATCAGGGACCTCTTCTTCCACTACTCCTTCACCAACACCGACGAGATGCACAAGATGAAGATCACCAAACCTGGCATCAAGTTCCACCGAGAGACTGATGAGTACAAGGCTCAGAAGGCTGAGCGCAAGATGCAGAAGGAGCTCGACAAACAGCAGAGGAAGCAGCAGAAGGAAGAGGAGAAGCGCCTGAAGAAGCAAAAGAAGGCCTCGGGAGATAACGACGAGGGTGAACAGAAAGGATTCTTCAAGCGGCTGTTCTCGAAGAAAAAAAAGACGGAGGCCTCATAGCCTCCGTCCACGCTCGATTATTTCCAAACACATACGACTGTTATGATACGGGCACTTCCAGAAGCCTGCCTTATCGTCGACAGTATTCAACGTGCCGTCAGGATGACGGCTCCAGTGCCACTCGCCATTCTCCCAGTCGATGAGCTGGGTCTTGATATACTCCCAACAGCTATTGGCACGCCCAAGCGCCTGCTCGTCGCCAAAATACTGCCACAAATTGAACCAGCCCACTACGTTCTCGGCCTGTACCCACCAGTGCAGGTCATCGTCCACATGTCCTGTATCGAGGTTGGCCTCATGAATCATCGACCCGTCAGGCCGCAAGCCCTTTGCCGAGGCCTCTGCCACCTGGCGAACGATGGGTTCCATCTTTGCGAGCACGACAGGATCACCCAGCACAAGCGCTGCCTCATGCATTAGCCAGGAGCATTCTATATCATGTCCGTAACTCTCCAGATGTCCTGCGCCACGGGTCCAGTCCATCTCGAAGAAAAGGTCGAGGTGGTGGGTCTGAGGATTGAGAATCCTATCTGTGAAGATGCCGATAATATTCCTCAGCGCAGCCCCTACCCTGTCAATCGTCTCTTGAGGGACGCTCACCATGATGGGGAGCACGGAACCAATGGCCGGCACATAGTCGCAGCTGCTTGCCGCCTGCATCTCACGAAGACAGCGATAGAGGTTGGTGTAAGGCTCAATGATGTGCAGATGAGTGTTCTGCGACTTGGGGAAGTTTGCGTCGAGCTCGGACAAGCGCATGTCAGCGATGGGCTGCCAGTCGCGTCCTGTGGCCTCGATATAGCCATTATATTCATGGTCGAGGGCATGTGTCTCGATGCAGTCGAAGAGCTGTAGCGCATAGTCAAGTGCCTCTCTGTCACCCGTCGCCCTTGCATATTCCGACAATCCATAAATAGCAAAGCCGATGGCATAGAACTGCTTACGTGTGTTCAGCGGCTGTCCCTTATAGTCGAGGCTCCAATAAACCCCTCCGTACTCTCTATCGATGAAGTGCCCGATGAAGTAGTCCTTGGCACGTGTAGCCGCCTCGAGGTATTCCGGCTTACCAAGCACGCGATAGGCAGCTGAGAACGACCATAGGATACGGGCATTGAGGATGGCGCCCTTCTCAGCGTCAGCATGGAGCACCTCCCTACCATCGATACGGCCGTAAAAACCTCCGTGTTCACGGTCTACCATTTTAGTCATCCAGAAACGCAGGATGTTATTCTCCACAACATCCTGCATCTCTTGTCGCATTTTCTGTATCATGTATTCAATAATAAGATTAATGCTTACTTGAAACCTACAGCCTCGTTTTACTCAATGGCACGCACCTTCTTCAGTTCGTCGTTAATCTCATTCACTCGCTTCGTCGTCAAGGGATAGAACCACACGACGATGATGGCGATGGCAGCCACCATAGCGGGGATGAAACTCATCAGCCAGCGAAGCACCGTCAGAGCGCTCTCAGGCTGTACGACACCTGCCTCCAACTGAGCGGCATCCGTGATGTAGCCAAAGCCTGAGAGGAGCCACAGCACTGCAGCACCACCGATGGCACCACCGAACTTCTGAGCCATCGAGGCCGACGAGAAGATCAGACCCGTAGAGGCTGTATTGTACTTCAACTCAGCATAGTCGCTCACGTCAGCATACATACTCCAGATCAGCGGCGACATGATACCTGTGAAGATGGAGATGATAATCTGCAGGATCAGCATCGTCCAGAAGCCTGACGATGTGCAAGGCACGAAGAAGAAGGCGATGCTGAACACCACAAGGGCTGCATTCACCAGGATAAAGGTCGACTTCTTACCCAACTTCTGGGCGATGGGCACGCAGAGGGCCACACCCGCCATATTGGCCACCTCGCCGATACCCAGGAACAAACCTGAATAGAAGAGGAACATCAGGCCGAAGAACGACAACTGCACGTCTGGTCCGATGATGTCGAGGAAGAAGTAGGCCACCGTTGCGCCACGCACCGTATTGAACAGGTTCGAACAGAGGGCTGCACCAATCAGCAGCCACCATGGCTTGTTCGAGAGCAAAGACTTGAAGTCGCTACCCACACTCACTGTCGAGACCGTCTTCAGATGCTCCCTCGTCAACAGGAAGCAGAGGATGAACATCACGAAACAGGCTCCGGCGATGACACACATGGCCCAGAACCATCCCTCAGGCGACTTATAGCCACCCATCATGTTCGTCAAGGGCTCCCAAAGGAACAGGGCGAGGAACGAGCCGCCGTATGCGAAGAACATACGGAAGGATGAGAACACGGTCTTCTCGTTCGTATCGTCGGTCATCACACCCAGCATGGCGCCATAAGGCACATTGATACCCGTATACACGGTCATCATCATGATATAGGTGACGTATGCCCAGATCAGTTTGGCACCATAGTCCCAGTCTGGTGTGGTAAACAGCAGGATACCGCAGATGGAGAAGAAGGGAGCCACCCAGAGCAGATAGGGGCGGTACTTACCCCACTTCGTGTTCGTACGGTCGGCGATGATACCCATCATGGGGTCTGAGACAGCATCCCAGATACGCGTAACGAGCACTAGCACACCCGCATCGACAAGCGAGAGTCCGAAGATGTTTGAGTAGAAGATCGGGAGGTAGTATGAGAACACCTTCCAGAAGGTTGATGACGACATGTCACCAAAACCATAGCCGATCTTTTCGATTAATTTAGTCTTTGCCATAAATTTATAGTTTTACTTGATATTTCTGTTCTTGGCAACAAGGCGCTTGATGGTCTCCACGCTGGCAGCCGTCGTGTAGCCGTCCTCAGGCGTGTTCATGCAGTAGTCAACGAGCTTGTCGACCGTCGACGTAGCCACATGCATGCGGGTATCGGCCGAAGCGTAGTAAATGAACACCTTTCCGTCCTCGTCGGCAATCCATCCATTGGCGAAGGCCACGTTCATCACGTCGCCCAGATACTCATCGCCCTCAGGCACAAGGAAGAATCCGCCAGGACGGGCGATCACCTTCGTGGGATCGTCGAGCGCCGTCATGTACATATATAATACGTAGCGCAGACCGTCGGCCGTAGCCCTCACGCCATGAGCCAGATGGAGCCAGCCTTTTGCCGTCTTGATGGGATGCGGGCCCTCACCGTTCTTCACCTCGGTGATGGTGTGATACTTACGCTCGTAGATGATCTTCTCGTCCTTGATCTCTGCATGGGTGATGTCATCAACGAGTGCCCAGCCGATGCCGCCGCCAGAGCCTGTATCGATGAAGCCATCCTGCGGACGGGTATAGAAGGCGTACTTGCCATCGACGAACTCGGGATGCAGCACGACGTTACGCTGCTGCGACTTCGTCTTCAGGTCGGGCAGACGATACCACGTCTTCAGATCCTTCGTGCGGGCGATGGCTGCCGTAGCCGTAGCGGCAGAGAGATTGCCGGGTTGTGTGTCGTCATGACGCTCAGCACAGAACACGCCGTAGATCCAGCCGTCCTCATGCTGGGTGATACGCATATCGTAGATGTTCGTGGCGGGTACGACATCGTCGGGCATGGTGATCGGCTCATCCCAGAAACGGAAGTTGTCGATGCCGTTGGGCGACTCAGCCACAGCGAAGAAACTCTTACGGTCAGCCCCTTCGACACGCACCACAAGCACGTACTTGCCATTCCACTTGATAGCCCCCGAGTTCAGCGTGGCGTTGCACATGATGCGCTGCATCAGATAAGGATTATCCTTCTCATTGAAATCATATTTCCACTCCAGGGGCACGTGAGCAGCTGTCAGGATCGGGTTCTTGTACTTCTCGTAGATACCGTTCCCCCACTCTATGGGTTCATTCTTCTTGCTCAGCAGCTCCTCATGATGCTTACGGAGGGCTGCCACTTTCTGTTCAAATTCTGACATGATATTATTAACGATTTACTAATTTATGATTGATTACTCAGCGATGTCTTTGGCGAAGAGGGTCTTTGGCGAAGCGTAGAAATCACGGAAATACTGTGCATCGGGCTTTGAGGTCGAGGGACCAAACCACTCTTCCTTGTAGTTGCGCCAAGTGAGGAGATAACTGATGGGGAACTGCTCGACGGCAGGCAGCAGGGTGGATGTCCACCAGTCGGGCTGCGTCATGTTCTTCATGCCCGTCTCTGTAAGGGCAGGAATGAGGCCATGAGCCTTAGCCGTCTCACAGAGCACTTCAAGGTTCTGCTTCGTGCGGGCGATGAAGGCATCCTTCTCCTCGGGCACCCACTGATAGCCGTCAAGGCCCAACATATCCACACGGTCGTCGCCAGGATAGCGGTCGAGCAGGCGCTCTGCCGTCAGATTATCCTGACAACCAGGCGAATACGACCACACGAGATTGTCGAAGCCATCTGCCGTCAGCTTGTCCTGCAGCATATTCCACAGGGCTTTATACTCTTCCACCGAGCAGAGTTTCTCACCCCACCAGAACCAAGAGCCGGAGTTCTCGTGCCAGGGACGGAAGATGACGGGAATCTTCTGACCGTTGTCGTCTGTCAGCGTAGCCAGGAAGTCGCTCACGCGCTGCATCCAGATGATGAACTTCTCGTTGTAGTCACCGCCAGGCAGAATCTTCTTGACAACGGTCGAATCGCTCACGTCCCAGGCCGTTCCCTCAGGGAACTTCTGTCCAGCCCAGCCTCCACCTTCGATGGTGGTGACAGGGTTGCGCGGATGCCAACTCAGGGTCACGATGCCACCACGGCGGTAGTGGTTCTTGATCTCCTCGGTCATGCGGGTAAAGGGCACGCTGTCGAGGTTCTTCTTGTCGCCCATCTCAATGCCGCCAAGGTCGAAGCCCATAATGGCGGGATAGTCGCCGCAGACGTTCTTCACGTCGCTCGAATCTTTCACATACTCCCAGGTCAGGCCATACATCGGGTCGTCCTGATGACCATACATGATACCTTTCTGCTGGAGCGAGTCCAAACGCTCTAATAACTTCTGAGCTGCGGTCTTCTCTGGCTCAGCCTGCTTCTGCGTGGTACAGGCAGTCATCATGGCTAATGCCATAGCCGTCATAACAAGTACTTTCTTCATGACTCTTTCTATCTTTTTAGTTTTTCCTTTTTAGCTCTTATCTCAGTTTCATTTGCTTGAGCAGCCACTCCTCCCATTCGTCCCACTGCTCCTGGAACCAGAAGTGCCACGTGGCCTGGTAGGGTTTGATGGACTTCGGCCCCTTCACGGTGTTGTAGGTGGCCCAGGCGGTGGTGGGAGGCACCACGTCGTCATTATAGCCGAACGAGAACCATCCCGTCTGCTTGTCTGTAATCAGCCGTGCGAAGTTGATGCCATCGTAGTAGCGCGACACCTCGATCTGCTTCTCCTGACCTACACCTTTATTATAATAGAAATAATGGGGCCAGCCGCAGGCAATGCCCCTCAGCGAGTTCGTATGGTCGCAGAGGGCTGCGTGTACGGGGGCATAATAGGTGATACGCTTGTCGAGACCTGCCGTTGCGAGACTGAGGAATCCGCCCTGCGAAGAACCTGTCACGCCCATCTCCTGACCGTTCCAGGGGGTGTACTCCTCGATGTAGTCGAGGGCACGGATGCAACCAAGTATCACACGCTTATAGTAGTTTTTGTCGCGATCGTCCATATAGAACTCCCAGTACCAGTTGAGGGCACCGTGGTACATATCGTCATACACTTTCTGGTCCATCGTCACAGGGATGCCGTGGATGCCGATCTCGAGGGTGATGGCCCCCTGCGAGGCCGTCCACACGTCGCCACCGTAGGGACGCACACCAGCGCCTGGCACGCGCAGCAGGGCAGGATACTTCCCCTCCTTGACAGGCACGCAGAGGATGCCGTAGGTGCGATACTCGGGCAGCATGTTCTGGAAACTGACCTCATACACGTTCACATCCTTCGTGCAGCGCTCAGGCAGCAGCCGTTTCGTGGGGTTCAGATCCGTCTTACGGGCTTCCTTGATGGCGTTCTGCCAGAAGTCGGAGAAATCCTTGGGCATCACCGTCGAGGGCTGTAGTTGCTCAGGTGAGAAGGCCGCGCCACAGGCACCTTTATAGTCCTTGCCGCCGATATGAGCTGTCACGTCGACACGATAAAAGCCGGGCTGTTTCATCGTACCTGTCAGTTTCATTGTACCGTCTTCCAGCAGGGTGGTTTTCTTCACGTCCTGATACATCTCAGGACCGGCAGCCAGGTCGATATTCACATTGTCGACGAGCGTGCCGGACCTCAACACACTGATGGTGAAAACAGCCTTCTCACCCGTCTTGTACGTCCAGTCCTGATGGTCGGGCTGCACGAGCACCTGGATTTCCGAGCCGCGGATTTGTGCCGACAGCGCCGTGTACGCCATCACACAGAGGATCATTGATAGTAGTCGTTTCATCTCGCTTTTAGTTGATTACAAATTGCGCTGCAAAGTTACGGCAAATCCTCGAAACAGCCGTACTTTCTTTTGCCCAATGATGATACTATTCCGTCAACTTGCTCATTCTGTCTACCTGAGAGCGCACGACGGCGAGTGTCGTCGAGTCGGTGGCGAACACGGAGTTCAGTCCCTGAGCCTCCTGGGCGGGATCGCCCGTATAGTCGTCACCCACCTGCCACTGCTCGTGCTTTGGCTCGGCCAGTCCGCCCCAGCCCCAGAAGTTGCAGCCCGCAAAGCGCCCGCCCTGTTCGGCGTTGTCGGCCACGAGTGAGAAGACGTACTCATAGAAGCCGTCGCGCCCCTTGGTAGACACATCCTTGGTGAACTTGAACCCATCGCGCGGGTAACCGAACTCCTCCATCACCAGGGGCTTGCCAATGCGGTCACAGATGGCCAGGTGACGGTCGATATAGTCCTTCGTGTTGGCCTTGGCTCTCGGCAGGTTCTCGATAAGCGAGTCTGCCTTGGCCCAACCCCAGTTGTAGGGCCACAGGTGGATATTGGCATAGTCGATATTCTTGTCGCTGGTGATGCGCTCCCAGCAGTCGAAGTCGTTCTCACAGCCCCAGGCACCCTCGGAGCCGATGCTGATCAGGTGGTTGGGGTCAAGGCTGCGGATAAGTGCCGAGGCCTCTGCGAGCCACTTCTCGAAGGCGGGTATGGCCTCTTTGGAAAAGGCTCTCGGCTCGTTGCCGATCTGCCACGACATGATGGCGGGATCATCCTTGTAGGCCTTGCCTGTGTAACGGTTCGTGCGGGAGAGGATGAAGCGCACGTAGTCGTAGAACAGTTCGTGGGCCTTCCCGTTGGTGGCATACTGTGCCATCGCATTCATGAAAGCGGGATAGCCGGCATCGTCGGGCCTGGGTTGTTTGCCTGCCCCTGCCTGCTCCAGGTAGAAGCCGTAGCCACCGCTCCACTCCCACGAGTTGTTGAGGTAGAGCACGGCCACCATATCGCGCTTGCCCATCTCCTGCAACAGGTAGTCGAGCCCGGCCAAGATGGTGTCGTTATACACGCCCGGGGCCTCCTGCAGCGTCGGCTCCACCTTAGTCTTCACGCCGCGCTCGCCATCGCTGCCCACGAGGATACGCAGGTTGTCGATGCCCATCTCCTTCATCAGGTCGAGCTCCTTGGCGAGGCGTTCACGGTCGCCCCCCTGCCCTTCCGAGGCAAGGATGGCCCCGTACCAGAAATTAGTGCCCACGTAGTAATAGGGCTTACCATTCTTCACGAAATGACCGTCCTCTACGGTCACAAACTCCGACACCGGCTCACTGACGTTCCGGTTACATGCAGCAAAAAACACCGCCACAAAGAGGATAGAAAGATACCTCATGTTTTTTAGTTTTAAGTTGTAGTATAAACATATCAGTTGCAAAGTTATGGATATTTTTCGACATCAGCAAACTTTTACCACAATTTCTTTGTCATAAAAATCATGTTTCGCATGCTTGAACTAACCATGATAGTCTACCAGTCCCTCGATAGGATTGCGGAGGATGGTGCCGAGGGAGTAGCCCTCCGACTCGACAGCCTCGGCAAGCTGGTCTGTGAAATAGTGTGCGATGCTGCCGACAAAAGAAAGCGGGAGGTACTGATGCTCGTAGGGAGCAATATAGATACGGATGAAGTCGATGAAGCTCTGTCGCACAAGATCCTCGACAGCAGGATCATCGAGATGGTCGTGGATAAACTCTGACAGGCTGGCAAGGAAACGGTTTGCCAACGGCTGGCGATAGACACGATTGATGATCTCGGGCAGGGAGAGCTTTGTAGAAGTTTCGAACTCCGACTTTAAATCTTTTGACAAAAGCCCGCAATACAAATCGTGTAGGAATCGCTTGCCGAGCACCGCCCCACTACCCTCGTCGCCTAAGATATACCCCAGTGCGGGGGTATGCAACAGGATGTTCTTCCCATCATAAAGGCAAGAATTAGCACCCGTCCCTAAAATACTGGCTATGCCATAGTTATGACCACAAAGGGCGCGGGCAGCGCCCAAGAGATCCGAATGCGCCTCCACGACCTCAGCACAGGCAAATGTCTCACGCAGAATCTGTGCCATCGGCGCCTCCTTCTCCGGACGCACACCACTGCCATAAAAATACACATGACTGACGTTTTCAATCGAGAGGTACGGCAGAAGTTCGCTATGCAGAATCTGCCGGATTTCATTGTCAGACTGATGGATGGGATTGATGCCCTGCGTATGGAAACGCTTTTGGGCAGACACGCGATGAGGCGAAGGATCGACACCCGTCACAGCCCAATCGGTCTTCGTGCTGCCGCTATCGGCGATAAGTGTAATCATAATCGTAGTGTTTTTAATTTAATCACATGCAAAAGTAGTCAAAATAACCTAAATCTGCAAGGTTATTGATAAAAAAAGTGCTGAAAAAAGAGAAATATTAGTACTTTTGCACGGCAAAAACGCGAAAATATAGCATTGAACTACAAATGAAGAGGATTTTGAATAGATTTTTGGCCATCCTGTTTTGTGTGTTGACCGCCACAGAGGCGGGTGCTGTGCTGAAGGAGAAAGACCTGCAGCAGACGCTGGCCATCCTGAAGACCGAACTGCAACGCTACGATACGGAGCTACAGGAGCGCACGGCCGTGAGAAAGCAGCGCAACAAGGCCATCATCCAGGAGTTGGTAAACACGATGAAGCGTGCCGACCAGAATGCGCTGATGCTCTACTCGCAACAGCAGGAGAACGTGTTCGATCTGACCTACGCCTGCCATGAGGCCACCGAGCAGTACCGCCAGTTCCACACACGACAACTGCCCTTCAAAACCTTTCTCTCGCGCAGCGAACGAGAGATCGCCCGCTACGACAGTCTGATCAACAGTCTGAAGATCATGCCCGAGCGGATGCTTGGCAAGGAAGGCGTAGGCAAGCGCGACTCATGCGTGGCCTTGGCCGAGAACATCCGCAGCATGCTGAAAGACGGGGCTGAACAGTTGGAGCGCTACATTTCTTATTACGACCGTACTGAGAATCGCCTGAGCGGACTCAACGACTATGCTCAGAAACGCTATACGGACATCCAGCAGAACATCTTCATCAACGGCAGTACGAACTACTTCACGCTGCTGTCACGCTTCAGCCACAACTGGAGAGAACTGAACGAGGCGATGGAGAAGAAATACAGCCTCTATGCCAACGAGAACTCGGACTGGAGCAGTCAGTGGATACTGGGCACGTTTATCGCCATCGGCATCTTTATCCTCGTAGCCATCCTACTGAACCAGTTGTTCTTCCGCTTCCTGCTGCCCAAACGGTTCGACACCCCCGAATACCGTAAGAAGCGGCCTGCGATCATCATGGCGACGACCACCGTGACCTTCGCCCTGATACAAGGACTGTTCGTGAACAATACGGGGCAGAACTTCCTCGTGATGGCGTCGAGCCTACTCGTGGAGTATGCCTGGCTGCTGGGCGTGATCCTCATCTCGCTGCTGCTGCGCGTAGACGGCGACCAGATACGCAGCGCCTTCCGCATCTACTCGCCCCTGATCGTCATCGGATTCATTGTCATCGTGTTCCGTATCGTGTTGGTGCCCAACGAGCTGGTGAACATGGTGCTGCCGCCATTGCTCCTGCTGTGCGCCCTATGGCAGTGGAGCGTCATCAGGAAACACAAACGGAACGTGCCGAAATCGGATATGATCTATGCCTACGTGTCGCAGACCATCTTCATGGCTTCCGTCGTCTGCTCATGGGCAGGCTACACGCTACTGGCCGTTCAATTACTCATCTGGTGGATCATGCAACTGACATGCATCCTAACCATCACCTGCATCAGTCTCTACATACGGCTCTACGAACATAAGCACGGCCTGACAGACAAGCCCGTCACGAAGACGTGGGCCTATCAGTTGGCCGACCAGGTGGTGATGCCCGTATTGTCAGTCATGTCCGTCATGATCAGCATCTACTGGGCAGCCGAGGTGTTCAGCCTCAGCGACCTCTGCTGGCGCATCTTCAACTACCTGTTTATCAACCTTAAGAACCTGAAGGTATCGATCGTAAAACTCTCTGTCGTCATCTGCCTGTGGTTCCTGTTCAGATATATCGCCCGTACCATCCTGGCCCTGCTGCGCATGCACTTCGAGTCGAAAGACCCGTCGACGGCAGCCTCGCGCGAGGTGATGGGACGCAACGTCATACAGGTGCTCGTATGGGGCATCTGGCTCATGATTTCGCTCTCGATACTGAACATCAGCGTCACTTGGCTCGTGGCCATCTCTGGCGGTCTCTCCACAGGTATCGGTTTTGCCTCGAAAGACATCATCGAGAACATCTACTACGGTGCTTCGCTGATGGCTGGGCGCATCAAGGTGGGTGACTGGATCGAGGTTGACGGCGCGATGGGACGCGTGAGGAGCATCAGCTACACCTCGACGGTGGTAGACTCGCTCTACGGCGAGGTGATCACCTTCCAGAACTCACAACTATTCAAGAGTAACTACAAGAATCTTACGCGAAACCACGGCTATGTGCTGGCAGTGGTGCCCTTCGGCGTGGCCTACGGGTCGAACCTGAAACAGGTGACCGACCTCGTTGAAGGAGCCCTCAACAACCTGCGCCATCCCTGGATGGACCAGAAGAAGCAGGTGAAGTGCGTTTGTTCAGAGATGGCAGACTCAAGCGTGAATTTCAAGTTGTTTGTCTGGGCCGATGCGCCAAAGAAATCATACGTCATCAGCGATGTTCTGAAATGCGTCTACGACACCCTGAATGCCAACAACATCAGCATTCCATTCCCACAGAGAGATGTGCATATTGTACAATAATTGCAAAAATATTTGGTGATTAAATAAAATATGTGTATTTTTGCAGCATATTTATGAATCGCAAGGTCACAATCATAGCAGGTCCATGTGTCATCGAGTCGGCAGAATTGCTCGACACCGTGGCACGTAAGCTGGTGGAGATCAACATCAAGCTGGGCACCGACATCATCTTCAAGGCCTCGTTCGACAAGGCCAACCGCACGAGCATCCATTCGTTTCGTGGTCCTGGACTGGAGCGCGGGCTGCAGATGCTTAGCGACATCAAGTCGAGATATGGTCTCAGGCTCCTGACAGACATCCACGAGTCGTGGCAGGCCCAGCCCGTGGGTGAGGTCTGCGACGTGTTGCAGATCCCCGCCTTCCTCTGCAGGCAGACCGACCTCATCGCCGCTGCCGCCAAGACAGGGCGCACGGTGAACATCAAGAAGGCACAGTTCCTCTCTGGTCGCGACATGCAGTTCCCTGTGAACAAGGCCAAGGAATCGGGTGCCAAGGACATCTGGCTGACGGAACGTGGCAACATGATGGGGTACAACAACCTCGTAGTCGACTTCCGCAACATCCCAGACATGCTCGAGATCGTACCGACGGTGATCATGGATTGCACACATAGCGTGCAGCGCCCAGGCGGTGCCGGCGACAAGACCGGCGGTGACCGCCGCTTCGTACCACAGATGGCCCTCGCAGCCAAAGCCTTCGGCGCCACAGGCTATTTCTTCGAAGTACACCCCGACCCCGACCGTGGTCTGAGCGATGCCGCCAACATGTTGGAACTCGACAAACTGGAGGCCCTGGTAGCGAAGTTAATCAAAGAATAAGAACTCTATCACGACTCAGCAGATTGCACAAATGAACGCAAAGGATTACGCCATACAGTGTTTCAAAGACGAGGCCGCCGCAGTGCTCGGACTGATCGAGAAACTCGACGACAAGTTTGAACAAGCTGTCGAATTGATGTATCATTGCAAAGGCAAGATTATCGTCACTGGCGTAGGCAAGAGCGGCCACATCGGCGCCAAGATCGCCGCCACCCTCTCCTCGACAGGCACGCCCTCGTTTTTCATCAACCCCCTCGACGTGTTTCACGGCGACCTTGGCGTGATGACACCCGACGACGTGGTACTCGCCATCTCGAACTCTGGTCAGACCGACGAGTTGCTGCGTTTCATCCCCATGGTGCTCCACATGCACATCCCCATCATAGGCATGAGCGGCCACCCTGACTCGCTTCTGGCAAAATACTCCACCTGCCACCTGAATATCGGCGTGGATAAAGAAGCCTGTCCGCTGAACCTCGCACCCACCAGTTCGACGATGGCCCAGCTCGCTATGGGCGACGCCCTCGCCATCGCTCTCATCGAGAAGCGCAACTTCCAGCCCAGAGACTTCGCTCAGTTCCATCCCGGCGGCGAACTCGGCAAGCGCCTGCTTACCACTGCTCAGGATGTGATGCGCACCGACGACATGCCCATCCTGCCGCCAGAAATGCACCTGGGCGAGGCCATCATCCTCGTAAGCAAAGGAAAGCTGGGCCTAGGCATCGCCATGGTCGACGGCAAGATCGAAGGCCTCATCACCGATGGCGACATCCGTCGGGCGATGGAGAAGTGGCAGGCAGAATTCTTCGACCGTACCGTCAGCGACATCATGACACGTAACCCCAAGACCGTTACTGCCGATACAAAGATTACAGAGATACAGAAGATTATGAACAAATATAAGGTGCACTCCGTGCTGGTCGTAGACGACGACAACCACCTGCTGGGCGTCGTCGACCACTACTCGTGCATGATATAAAATAGTTGAAGATTGAAAAGTATTTTAAGATGAAAACGATAAAGAAACTACTGATTGCATTGTTACTGTTGCTGTTGCTGCCCCTGGCCGTGACAGCCGACTATCTTTTCAAGACACTCGACGCTCGTGAAGGGCTCACCTCCAGTCAGGTGAACTGCATCCTCAAGGACTCCAGAGGCTACGTCTGGTTTGGAACGCCAGCCGGACTGTACCGCTTCGACGGCTACACCTTCCGCAACTTCCAGAGCGACTCGCAGGACGGTTCATCGCTGAACGACAGCTACATCAACTCCATTCAGGAGATGCTCGACGGCAACCTGCTCATCGAGACCTCTTCGGGCTACTGCATCTATCATCCGCAGACAGAGACCTTCGAGCGCGACATGAAGCAGACATTTGCCCGCATGGGTATCGAGACTATCCCAACTATCGTCTTCATCGACCACCACAAGAACCTCTGGGGCGCCATCCCCAACAAAGGTGTGGTGTGTTATAACCAACAGCAGCAACTACTCTATGAGTTCGGCTATACCAACGACACACAGGGAATTCCTCAGGGGGTGGTCTGCTCCATCAGTGAGTGCCGAGACGGCGCTGTGATCGTCTACGACGACGGAAAGCTCGTATGTTGTGACGTGATGCACCAGCAGCACACTGTCTGGGCCACAGAAGGACTGCCACAGCTGAAGCATAGACGGTCGAAGTCGCTACGCGCCTTTGCCGATCAGATGGATAACATCTGGCTCTACGGACAGGGCACGTTGTATATGTACAACAAGAGTGCCGACACGTGGGACACGAACATCGGACCTTCGCTCGGACTGACGGGCTACGGTGTAGACCGTAACATCAACGGCATGACAGGCGATCGCTCCGGCAACATCTGGATCGGCAGCGACCAGCTCGGACTGCTGAAGATGGATGTCAACACCCATGCTGTGGAGAGCGTGGTGCCACGTAATATAAACATGAACCCTAATGAAACCGACAAGATCAGCATCCAGAGCGTTTACGTCGATGATACAGACTTGCTATGGGTAGGCACAGAGAAGTCGGGCGTCGCCTACTGTGGTGAGTATATCTACCGTTTCGGTTCCCGCCACCTGGGAGATATCACAGCCATCACGCAAGATGCCGACGGTAAAATATGGTACGGAACCAGCGACAAGGGTGTCATCGGCTACGAAGGCACGCTGGCCAGCATGAAGGTGTCGTGTCTGGCGACAACCGCCGACGGCAGCCTCTGGGTAGGTTCGAAGCGCAACGGTCTGACACGCCTGAAGAACGGCACGTCGAAGATCTACTCGCTGGCGACAGACAGCTCAGCAACTCTCATCGACGACCATATCAACGCCCTCTGCACAGATAAGATCGGCAACCTGTGGATTGCCACCAACGGCGGTATGCAAGTGTATAACCCGAAGATGAACACGTTCTCATCCTATACCCGCGAGAATGGCAAGCTGACGACGAACAACATTACAAGCCTGTTCTATAACAAGCACGGCAAGACCAACGACCTCTACGTAGGAACGGCAGAAGGCCTGCTCATCCTGAATCTCTCGACGACAGACAAAACGGTTCTCACGGGCAACAAGGCTAACACGAAGTCGTTCACCAACAACTTCATCACCCAGGTGATGCAAGACTCACGTGGACTTATCTGGATCGGCACACGCGAGGGTCTGAACATCCTGAACCTCGAAAACGACTCGCTGAACTACCTGACCGAGAAGCAGGGGCTGTGTAATAACAACGTCTGCGGTATCGCCGAAGATAAGAATCATAATATCTGGGTGACCACCAGCAGCGGCGTGAGCCGTATTGTCGTGCAGCGCAACCATGAGGAAGGCAGAAACAACTACGGTCTCTATAACTACACCACTGCCGATGGCCTGCAGAGCAACGAGTTCAATCCCGGTGCCATCATCACCAAGCAGGACGGCGACGTGCTGCTGGGTGGTCTGTATGGCGTGAACTGGGTGGTAGAGAAAACCTCCGACGACACCGACGCCCTGCCACGCGTGATGCTCACACAGCTCTTCATCGGTGAGGAGGAGATTCTCACGGGTCACATGTACCAGGAACGTATCGTTCTGCCACAGGCCCTCAACGAGACAAACAAGCTCGAACTGGGACATAGCCAGAACACGTTCACCATCAAATTCGCAGCAGGCAACTACAACCAGAGTGAGCGTCTGCAGTTCATGTACTGGATGGAAGGCCGTGATGAAGACTGGCGCAACGGTAATGCACTGACCCACGGCGTCACCTTCCGTGATCTCTCCAGTGGTAAGTACACCCTTCATGTGAAAGCCGTCAGTGCCGAGGGAGCCGTCAGCAACCAGGAGCGCACACTCGAGATCACCATCGCACGCCACTGGCTCCTGTCGTGGTGGATGTTGCTGGCCTACGCCATCATCGCCCTCGTAGCCATCTACTTCTGGCGCGTCGGCATCAAGCAACTGCGTGTCATCAGAGCCCGCAAGAGAGCCATCATCCGAGAGCTCACCCTTCAGCGCGAGGAGATCAAGGCCGCCAGTGAGGATCTGCGCCAGCCGATGGCCCGCATGACCTCAATCATCGGCAACCTCTCAGAGAAGGAGAAGACACTCGAGGAGCGCGAGCAGCTCAATGCCCTCCACTCGCAGATGCTACAGATCATCACCCGTGTAAGTGACATGCAGACACATCTGGAGAATCCAGAAGAACGGGCAAAGAACACTGTCCACGACCGTCTGGAGCTCAACGGGCGGGGTGAGATCGAACTGCCCGACGTGGCCAGCGAGAGCCTCACCTCAGAGGCAACAATGTCGAGGGCTGCCCTCGATGCACCAACGATGAAGTTCACCGTCGTCATGATCGACGACAACGACGAGTTCCTGAAGTTCGCTACCTCACGATTCAAATATGTCTACAACTTCTTCGCCTACAACAGCACGGAGAAAGCAGCAGCCGATCTGGAAGAGATGCAGTGCGACATCGTCGTCTGCAAGCAAGACATGCCTGGACTCTCTGGCAGCGACCTCTGCAACCAGCTGAAGATGAACCCACGAACGCAGAAGATCAAATTCGTGCTGATGACAGAGGGCGTACTGACACCACAGGATATGCGCTCGCAGAACATCACCCTCTCTGCCGACGACTATCTCTCGAAGCCGTTCAACCTGCAGGACGCCACCATGCGCTTCAACAAGATCCTCGGTCTGGGCCCCATCGAAGTAAACAACAATCTCATCGAAGGTGCAGAGACCCGTATGCTCGAAGACCGCAACGCCAGTATGACAACCGCCACAGAGACCATCGACATGGGCGAATACGACAAGAGCAAGGACAACGATGACACCATCTCGCCCGACGACCCGATGAACCGTGTGGATACGAAGGTGGTGAAGCGCAGCAACACACAGCAGACCACCCAACAGACCTACGTCGAAGAAGAGGCAGAGCAACAGGAGAGCACCATGTCAGACTACTCGATGCTCGACGCTATGGACCAGCAGTTGCTGAAGAACATTGAGCAGTATGTGATGCAGAACATGAGCCGCGGGCAGATTAGCCTCGAAGAGATGGCTTCGGCAATGGGTATGGGACGCGTGCCATTCTTCCATAGAGTAAGAAACATCACCAACAAGACGCCTGCAGAACTGGTGCGTGACATGCGACTCAAGCACGCTTGCATCCTGCTTAAGCGTACTAATATTAATATGAGCGAGCTGGCTACCAACATCGGATTCATGACCGCAGAGAACTTCATCAATATCTTCAGGGAGAAGTTTGGAATGACGCCACTCGAATACAGACTCAAACATAGGAAATGAATGAGATATCTCCAATGAGGAATGAGAAATGCAGGAGTTCATGGGCACATAAGGCCATCATCTTCACCCTTTTCTCATTCCTCATTCCTTATCACACCCAAGCAGAGATCAGCGACTCACTCATCGTCAGACAGATGAGTGAATATGGTATTCATTTTACACAAGGCAACGAGGTAAAGCTGCTGATGTCGGGCAAAGAGAAGTTTGCCGACATGTTCGAGGCCATCCGCCACGCCAAAAGCAGCGTGCACCTGGAGTATTTTAACTTCCGCAACGACTCCATCGCCGGCCTACTCTTCGACATCCTTCGCGAGAAGCGCAAGGAGGGTGTCGAGGTACGTGCCGTATTCGACGGCTTCGGCAACGACTCCAACAACCAGCCGCTGAAGAAGTCACACCTGAAAGCCCTCCACGAAGACAGCATCGAGATCTACGAGTTCGACCCCATCCGCTTTCCCTGGGTGAACCACATCTGGCCTCGCGACCACCGTAAGATTGTGGTCATCGACGGGGAGATAGGCTATACGGGAGGTATGAACGTGGCCGACTACTACCTTGTAGGCACCGAGCAAGTGGGTGAATGGCGCGACATGCACTGCCGCATTGAAGGACCGGCGGTGAATGAGCTGCAGCACATCTTTGTCCGCTTCTGGCAGAAGCTGACCAAGGAACAGCTGACCGACAGCAAGTACTTTCGTGGCAGGGAGGCAGGCCACAAGATGGTGGGCATCGCCACCCGTGAGCCCCGTGTGTCGAACAAGATCATGCGCCAGTTCTACATCAGCGCCCTCGACCATGCCAAGGACTCGGTGAAGATCGTAAACCCCTACTTCGTCCCTACCCCGTCAGTGATGAAGGCGCTGAAGCGCTGTGCCGAGAGGGGGGTGAAGATGGACATTATCATGTCGTCAAAATACGATGTCCCCCTGGTGCCCGATGTCGTCTACCACAACCTGCGCAAGCTGATGAAACGGGGTGCACGTATCTGGCGCTACCGCCCAGGCTTCCATCACTCGAAGATCATGATGGTCGACGGCCGCTACTGCACCGTTGGCAGCACGAACCTCGATGCCCGCAGCCTGCGCTTCGACTATGAGATCAATGCGCTGATCATCGACAAGGACGTCACCCGCCAACTCGACGACAAGTTTATTGAAGATACCCGCCAATGCGACCTGCTTACCGACGAGGAGTACAAACGGAGCCGAACCACCTGGCAGCGCTTCCGCGGCTGGCTGGGACACCTGCTCACACCCTGGCTATAGGAATAACGAGGAATGTGGAATGAGAGACACTACAATATCTATCGCTAAGGGTATCGCCATCATCCTGATGGTTATCGCCCATGCCGAAGCCCCAGGATGGCTGTGCAAGTTCATCTTCGAATTCCACATGCCCCTGTTCTTCATCACCGCAGGCTACTTCTTCTCGCTGAAATACCTCGACGACGAGGCCACGTTTGTCAAGAAGCGTGTCAAGGGGCTGTACGTGCCCTTCGTCAAGTGGGCCGTCTTCTTCCTTATCATCCATAACTGGATGTTCGATCTGGGCATCCTCAACGAGACCTTCGGCAACGAGTCAGGCGGTGTCACCCACCCCTACAGCTGGCACCAGATGCAGCAGAACCTGTGGACCATCGTCACGGCGATGGGCGGCTACGATGCGTTTCTCTGTGGGGCTTTCTGGTTCTTCAGGGGACTCTTCGTGGCGAGTATCCTATACCTTATTATATATAAGATACTGTATTGCGGACTGTCAAGACTATCGCAGCTGCCCTGGCTCACGAAGGCCACGCCCTATCTCGTCTGCCTGCTGATGCTTCTGCTCTGCGGATGGAAGACGTACGAGGATCTGCGCGTCATCAACCTCATCCAGGGCGGCTATCGCGACATGATGGGCTGTTTCTTCTTCGGCTGCGGATTCATCTTCCGACAGTTTGTCGAGTCGTACCGCAGGGCCACCGCCCGTCTCTGCATCTCACTGCCTGCAACTCTCGTCTTTGCCGTCATCGTGTTCCTGTTCTCGAAGTATCTGACAGCGAACATGAACTGGCGCTCCACCTACACACAGTTCCTGTCGCTACCCCTGCCTGCCCTGCTGGGATTCCTGATGACCTACAACATGAGCCGATGGATCGACAGCACGAAAGGATTGCTGAAGCGGTTTCTCGTGTACACTGGCGACAACACGCTGTACATCTTCATCTTCCACATCATCTCATATAAGGTGGTAAGTCTGCTTAAAATCTGGTATTACGGCCTCGACCCTCGTCAGATAGGCTGTCACATGGTCATCCACGACTACTCGCAACAAGACCTCTTCTGGATACTCTATACCGTTGCCGGCGTGGGAATCCCGCTGCTTGGCACATGGCTGAGCCAGAGGCTCAAGGCCCGGTTCAGAGAATATAGAGCATCATCTGCTGCTCAACCTCAGTGATGCCCTTCTCCCTCATCAGCCGCTCTTCACCACCGAAGATCCACTCCTTCGAGGCGTTGCTCTCCATCATATAACGATGGAAACAGTCTGCGGCCTCGTCGATATGTCCGCCGAACCAAAGACAGTAACCGTAGTTCAGCAGGTCGTCGGCCGCAGGTTTCTCTACCGACAGCAACTGATGGTAAAGGCGCTCGGCCTGCTCGTACTTGCCGTCGCAGGTCAATGCCCAGGCCAGCACACGATTCACGTTCTCATCGTCTTCCAGCTCATAGTTCAACCTGAACAGCAGCCGCTCAGCCTCGTCGTAGCGACTCATATTGGTCAGACACACGGCCTTGTTCAGCAGATAGGATTTCTTCTCCGGCTGTCGCTCAAGCAACTTGTCGTAGGCCTCCAGCGCCTTCTCATAGGCAGCTTCCTTGAACAAGATCCTGGCATACCCCGAGAGGGCGCGCTCGCTGTCGGGCTGTAGAGCCAGGGCTTTGGCATAGTTCTCCTTGGGCGACCGCTCCAGATAGGCCGACATCATATAGTAGTGGAAGTCTTGGCGGTTTTCGCCGTAGTTCTCAAGCATCAGCCCTGCCTCTGCACGCCGTTTCTTCTTCAGCATGAAGGCGGTGACCTCGTTGAAGCACACCTCGACATGCGTCTTGCTGAAGGTGTCCTTCGCAAGGAACACGTAGTCTGCCTCCTCCTGGTCGAACACGTTCCTAAAAGCCTCCCTGTCTTTGTATATCCGGAAGAATCGATACAGGTCCTGCAGATACATGCGGCGGATATATAATGGTGTGTCTTTCTCCTGGGCGGCCATTTCTTCGACCACGGCCTCGCCGCTTTCAATCATCTTGATATAGTCTGGCGGTATTCTGCTTGCCACCTGGTCAAAGGCCAGTGCAAACGAGTACTTGTCGCTGTTGCAGAAGGGCACACTTTGCAGCATAAGCTTCAGAAACTTGCTCTTGCCGAATTTCTGGGCGACGCTTGCCAAGTCGGGGTGGTTGATATCGAAGGGCATGAACCAGTTGACCACCTCGTTGAAGAAGGGGAAGCGCTTCATCTGCGAGAATCCGCCAAAGTAGATGTCGGAGCCTTGCCGCTGCATGTCGACCATGCGGTGGAAGCTGGCTTCGAGCCGCTCCAAGTTAGCCTCTTCCTCATCGGGGTGCAGGATGTCGTTCAGATCGTCGTCGCCCTCCTCGTCGATACCGCTGCGACTGATGCGCAGGCCGTGCTGTTTCATCAGGTCGGGCATGATCTCATTCTGAATGGTGGCATTGTCGCGCTCGGCTTCGATACAGTATATCAGCTGCTTCTGCAGTTCCACCAGCTCCCGGCAGCAAGCCTCGTCTTCCACCAGTTTGTCCACCAGCACCTTCTCTTCCTCGTAGATACTGCTGCCGATACCAGGGTCGAGCACGAGCGTCCACCCCACGAGAGCCCGCTGGCGTACGTTCTCGTCGGTGGCGTGCTGATAGAGATGCACGAGCAGCCTGAACTTCGCGATGTCGAAGATGTTGACAGCCGACAGCGTCACCGCCGTCACCAGCAGTTGCTGGTCGCTGCTATCCACCGTCGGCGACAGGAGTATCCGCTCCATAGCCGCAGCGAAGCCGTCGGTCCAGATGCCTCCGATGATGATATAGTCGAAGAGGTCTACCATCAGGCGATGATGGCGTGCATAGAGCTCCTGCCGTTTGGGAGCAGCGGTGTGTGCCGGCTCCAGGTCGAGCATGGCCACCTCCGACACGAAGGCCTCCAGAGCGTCCTTGATGTTCTGCGGCGACCAGTCGCGGGCCGAGGCGTGGGCCTGATAGCTGAGTGTCGACAGCAGCGGTGTGTGCCGGATGCTGTAGGCGTTGGCGATGTTGGCATAGAGCACGTACATCCGTTTCAGCAGCGTGTTGTAGAGTTCGCTCAGCTGCGGGTCCTTGAATCCGCGCCGCCAGTAGTCGGTCATCAGCCGGTAGTCTGTCTTGATGGCAAAGAGCCGGTCGGTGTCGATCTGATGGGGATGCACGGCCAGGAAGTTGTCCGTCGCGGTGATCGCCATGCCGAGGTTACGCGTCAGCAGGCTGTCTTCTATCAGCAAGAGTGATTGGTTTTTCGCCATAATCGTCAATAGTCAATGTTTCACCCACCGCTTAGCCCTGTCGATGTCTTTCTGCCGTGGGGCGGCCACGTGGTCGAACTTCAGCGTGTCGGGCAACTGCTGCAGGGCCTGCTCCGACAGTTTATAGTATTTGCGGATGACGTCTGTATAGTGCTTCACGCCGTAGCGGTTCAGCGAGTCGCAGGCCATGTTATAGCCTTTGATGAGCACGTCCCTCTGTCGCTGACGACTGGGATGGCTCATCGCCACACTGTCTTCGGCGATCACTCCCATCCGCATGTCGAGCTTTCTCGTGTCGAGTATCACGTGGTGCTTCCCCGTCAGGGCCTGAGTGGCCTGTGGCTCCGTCATCAGCAGCGCGTCCATCTCGTTGTTCTGCAACATGTCGAGCCTCACGTTCACGTCGTTCACCTGGATGCGGAACACGCGCTCCGGCTTCAGCTTTGCGCTGTCCACGGCCAGGTCGCCCAACAGGTCGGTCACCGAGTAGCGGGTCATGGCGAGCATACGATCGTCAAGGTGGGCCAAACTGGTGATGCGCTGGTTGCGGTTGCCTATCAGCAGCCAGTAGGCGTTGGTAGCCGTCAGATAGGCCAGGCCCACCTTCTTGCGCCCCTTCGCCTTTTCTATCCTCACCAGGTCGCTCACAGCCATCTCCACCCTGCCTCTGAGCAGGGCTGTGTCACAGTCCATCTGCGCCGTGAATCGCTTCAGGCGTATGTCTACGGCGGTGTCGAACATCGCGCGCTCCTCGGCCACATAGAGCGGCAGACAGTCGAGCGTAGGCAGCACGGCCACCTTGAGCGCGGCCGAGTCGGCGTCAGCAGCGCGCCGCTGCTGCTCCTGCCGCAGACGTTTCGTCTCCTCGTACGACTGTCCACAGCCCACGAGCAGCACCATGAGCACCATTCCTATAGTTATTCGTTTCATATCTGCTGCAAAGGTACAAATAATTCCCCATACTGCCAAGCGATTCAGTATTTTTTACTTTTTAAAGTTAAAGTATCAGAACACCTTCTTCCGCATCTTCAAAGCCCATACGGGCAAAACGCCGAGCGAATACAGGGCATAAGACATAAATCGACTCTCATTTTGCAAAACGAGAGTCGATTTTTGCAAAACGAGAGTCTTTTTCTAACATTTTTGCATATCTTTGCGGCAAGTATTAATCAATCACAAAAATATGGTAATAAGAGAAATTCAACAACGGTGGACTTCGCTGATGGCGACGGCCCTCATCTTGATGACGGGACTCTGTGCATGTTCGTCTGGCAACGATGAGCCGGAGCCCGACCTAAAACCAGGCGATACGGTGACAGACTTCAAACAAGTGAAGCAATACAGCGCGACCGCCCAGTTCCAGAACGACCTCGACGCATTGGTGACATACGCCTTCGACATCCGGGCCGTCAAATGGACATACTACCTCATGGCTTCAAACGGAAAAAACGGTGAACCTTTCTCTGTGAAGCCAGAAGACATTGAGAAAACAAAAGATAGCAAAGCCTATGCCGAAGGACTTTATGACATAATCGATGATATAGTCGAGCGGTCAGAACAATACGAGGAAGCACTACAGCGCTTGGAAGACTCTGATGTATTGACACGCCCCACCTCTCAGACACGCGGCATACTGAGCGATGCCATCGACTTCATGTTCAGCTGTAAGAAGACGCAGACCATGGGCCGCAAGTCAGTCGTCACAGTCATGCGAGAGTTAGGCTGGACCAACGATGCAAAAAAACTGAAGGAGGTCTACGACGGTCTGCCATCCAACCTGAAGCGCGGCTACAGCAACTCCAACGACTTCTGGCGTGACTTCAGTAAGGGT
>CAMNPN010000121.1 GCA_946548085.1 uncultured Prevotella sp.
CTCAGCACCCTCCGTGGCCTCGATGTCGATCTGTGCCGGGAGGTTACAACGGGTATTCACCTCGTCGTACATCGTCAGCGGGGCGTTCTGGGAATAGCGCAGGTTGTCCTGAGTGAAGGTGTTGAACACACCCCGCGACAAAGCCTCCTCGTCTTCGAAGCCTGTCCACACCTGCTGACCCTTCTCACCATGGATGATGGCCGTACCCGTGTCCTGACAGAAGGGCAGGATGCCGCGGGCAGCCACCTCGGCATTGCGCAGGAACTGCAGGGCCACATATTTATCGTTCTCCGAGGCCTCGGGATCGCTGAGAATCTGTGCCACCTGCAGGTTATGTTCGCGACGCAGCATGAACTCCACATCATGGAAAGCCTGCTGGGCCAACAGCGTCAGTGCCTCTTTGGATACCTTTACGATTTGCTTACCTTCGAACTCGGTGGTGCTTACGCCCTCTTTCGTCAAAAGCCGGTACTCTGTCTTGTCTTCGCCCACTTGAAACATGGGGGCATACTTAAATTCTACTGTTTTTGCCATAATTGTATTTGTTTAATAGTAATCTGTGAATAATCAGTGGCTTAATAGCCGAATACTTCTTCCGTGGTAAGGTGCTTCACGGGACCTATCTTCTCAAGCGCCGGCATATCCAGGACCTTCTCATCGCCGAGGATGATGTAACGGTAAGCTTTATTAGCCATCGTCTGCTTCTCGAAATCCACGATATCCTTCAGTTCCACCTTCGCCAGATTCTTATAGATCAGTTCATTGAAACTTGTGCTGAGTCCCAGGCGCTGGGCCACGAGATAGGAATTAAAGATGCCCAGTTTTGTAGTACGGGTACTGGCCAGACGCTTGGTGACGGCATCCTTGGCAATCTGGAAGGCCGTCTCACTGGTCGGCATCTCGTCGAGAATCTCCTTGAAGTGCGTGATGCAGTCAGCCATCTTGTCATTCTGGGTGATGATATGGGTCATCACATACTCCTTACGACCCTTCCATGAAGGGCTGTAGTAGTAAGCATAAGCATTATAGGCCAGTCCGCGCGACTCACGCATTTCCTGGAATACGATGCCATTCATGCCGCCGCCAAAGTATTCATTGAACACCTCCTGCACAGCGGCCTCTTCTGGATTCCAGTCGCGCCCCTCGTTATGATAGAGACGCATATAGATGTTCTTCGCGTCGTAGGGAGCAATCATCACTTCGTTCTCCGTAGCCTGTTGGGCAAGATAGGGCTTGTTTTGGGGCGCAACGGACTGTTGCTGCACAGTCATCTGTTGCTGTGCTGTCAACAACGCTGCCATGTCGTCCATCGCCATCGGACCGTAGTAAGCCACTTTGTGCTCATAGCCGGACAGGCCTTTCAACAGGTCTGTGAACATCTTCGGACTGGCACTCTTAAGTTGCTGCTCGCTCATCACGTCTCGCTGACTATTGCGCTCACCCATGGTGGCATACGAATAGAGGTGGCTGAAATAGTTTTGCTGACTCTTTTTGGCGTCGTCCCTCTGCTTCAGCGTCAGGCTAACCAGTTGGTCGTAGGCAGTCTGGTCGGGCTTAGCATGTTGCAGGAGGTCTTCGAGAAGTGCCAAGGCAGCAGGCATGTTCTCACTAAGTCCTGACAGGCTGACGGTAATCTGCTCTGGACCGACATTAACGTTCCAGTCGCACGCCAGTTCATAGAATTTCTGACGGAGGTCAGCCGCAGAATACGTCTCCGTTCCCAGATAACTCAGGTAGTCGGCAGCAACCTGGTAACGGTTGTCAGCACTCTGCCCGAAGTCGTAATAGAATACTAGGTTGAACAGTCCGTTGGTCTGATTCTTGACATAGTAAAACGGCTCTCGGATGGCGATATCCTTTTTAAAATCCACGAACCTGGGCTGTATGGGCACCACCTGAGAGTTCTGGATATCCTTCACGAACTGGCTCATCTGGTCACGGTTAGTGGGAATCGGCGTGATGGCTGGCTTGTCAATCTTCTTCTGTGTGGAGTCGATGCCCTGTTTCTTATACACTGTGATATAGCCGTCGGTAAAGAACTGGTTGGCGAAAGCCACCAACTGGTCCTTGGTGATCTTCGAGATGCGGTCGATGCGACCTACCTCCTGCTTCCAGTCCACCTCGTTGATAAAGGCATCGACAAACATGTCTGCCCGTCCCTGATTGCTCTCCAGCAACTGATAGTAACTACGCTTCTTGTTGTTGATGATACTGGGCAGGAGATTATCAGGGAAGTCGCCCTTCTTCAGTTTGTCAATCTCGGCGAGCATGAGGCCCTTCACCTCATCCAGGCTCTGTCCCTGCTTCGGCGTTCCCATCAGCAGGAAGCCACCATGATCGTGCAGCAACTCACACCCACCGGCAGCACGCTGTACCTTCATTGTCTGGTTCAGGTCGAGGTCAAAGAGTCCGGCCCGTCCGTTGCTCAGCACATCCTCCATCAACTGCAAGGTGTCTGCCTGCATAGCGTTGGCCTGCTTGGCACGCCAGGCCACCCAGATCTGCTCAGCCTCCTGTCCGATGACGGTGGTGTCCTTCGGTGATGTCAGCGGAGGCAACGGGGCAAAAGTGGGCTGGGCCACATCCTTGCCAGGCTTCCAGGAAGAGAAGTACTTATCTATGATAGCGATAGTCTTGTCAGGATCCAGGTCACCTGCCATGCAGATAGCAACATTATTAGGTACGTACCATTTATTAAAATAGTTCTTGATATTTACGATTGAAGGACTCTTCAGATGCTCCTGCGTACCGATGGTGGTCTGCAGACCGTAGGGGTGATTCGGCCACAGCATCTTGGAACAAGTGGCAAAGAGTTTGCGCATGTCTGAACTCAGGCCGATGTTATACTCCTCATACACGGCCTCCAACTCCGTATGGAAGCCGCGGATCACCATGTTCTGGAAGCGGTCGGCCTGGATCT
>CAMNPN010000122.1 GCA_946548085.1 uncultured Prevotella sp.
CCGCCCAGTACTGGGCGGGGAAATAACGTCTTTGATAAATTCTACATCAGACAGTTTGGTTATTGGCCGAATGTACGGTGGAGGGATAATAATTCAGCGGACAAATAATGATGGATCTATTTCTGCAATTACTTTTAGGGGTCCCTCGGAAGATTATGGTACTATTTGGGTAACAAAAAATGGGGACCTTAAATATTTGAATAGGAAAACAAGCAAAGAGTCAGAATGGAACTTCGGCTGCAACACTCTTGCGGAGTTGAAGGCGGCATTAGCAAACGTGTAGAGAGGAGGGCTTGTGCCCTCCTTTTAAATGTTCGCCCATGCAGACCAATTTGGTGAAAGGCCCCAAGAATAGCGATAGAATACACCATTACCAGAACCACCTCTTAGCAAGGCTATTTGGAGCCGTATACCGGCTTCTCCCCTTTTAACTGTTATTCCAATACCTTCGCTATATCCGCTTGGCAAGTTATAATCAGAATGTGTAGCAGAAGTTATTCTAAGATACTCCACAAAACTATTTAGATCACTATTAACGCCCAGTATCAGAGGCCGGTTCTGTTAAAGTAGAATATCGGCTGAGATAACTCGGCTACTTAAGCCATTCACTCCATTCGCCGGACGAATACAATCTTCTTTGGGCAATAGCCACACCACCTGTTGGAAAATATATCTGTTGGCCTTTATAATTTCCTGTAGAAGCCACAAAAACTAAATTCCCATAATTGGATCCTGGCATTCCGCTTACATCCACTACTGTCCATATTCCATTGACCTTGGCATTATTAACATCGCTTATGCTATTTAGGTTTCCTCTTGCAGGCAATGCGCCCAGAATCACCGTTTAAATGCTTTTCGGACGCTTTTCTTAACCTGGTCAAAAGAAGTGGCGGCGTAGTGTCGCTCGGTTGTCTCGAGGCGCTGGTGGCCGAGCACGTGCTGAATCTCCTGCATCATGAGGCCTCGCTGGTTCAGCAGCGTGCCACAGGTGTGGCGGGCCAGGTGCCAGTGGACATGTTTCTTGATTCCTGCAGCCACCGCCACCTCGCGGATCAGTTGGTTGCAATGGCTGTTGTGACCGATGTCGGCAAAGGACTCGACGGATGGGTATCTCTGGATGATATCGAGGGGCTTGCCGCCGAAGATGTACGCTATCGGTATCTCCACGATGTGTCCGGTCTTCAGCTGGTCAACCGTCAGCACGCCGTTCCTGAGCTGGGCGCTCCTGAGTGACCGGAAATCGCCCCAACGGATACCCGTGTAGCAGCAGAACAGGAAGGCGTCGCGCACATGGGCATGTCGCCCATCAGCGCACTCCACTCGCTCCAGCCGTTGCAGCTCCGGCTCTGTCAAGAACTCCTTCTTCGCCTTCATCTCGCCGATGGTGTAGGCCTTGAACGGGTCTTCGTCGACCGTCAGCACGTCGCGCTTGATGGCCTCCCTCATGAGACAGCGAAGGGCCTTCAGCCGGCCGATGATCGTATTCTCCTTCATCCCCTTCACGTCGCGCTGCCAGTTCACCCACCGCTCCAGGAAGTCGTAGTTGATATCCTTGATCCGCAGACCGGGCATAAACTCCTCGAGCCCTTTCACCAGAGTCCTGTAAGATGCCTTCGTGTTCGCCTTCCTGCTCGACGGCCCGACGACAGACTCCATGAAGTCGCTGAGCAGTGCCGAGCGCGACAGGTTGTTGCGCCAAGCCTCCCTCAGTTTCCGGGGAGTGCATTCCCTGTGGCTGCAGATGATCTCCATCTCGATGCGCGTCAGTTCCTGTACCATCTCGTCGATGATCCTGGTATATTCCACCCGCAGCGGGCAGCACTCCTGGAACCGTCCGAAGAGCAGCTCACCGGCCGTCACGTAGATATGCGTATTAATGGTGGCGCGGCTGCCGAGCTGGTACAGTTCGATGACCACCTCGCGGGTGCCCTTCCTGTTCACGTAACCGTTGCGGTTTAGCGTGATGTTGTAGTTGATTTTTGCGATCATTTTCTTTCCTGTTTGAGCATTCTTTGAGCCATCATCGGCTCAATTTTGGCACAAAGATACCTATTTCACCTGAAAAGGAAGAAACTGACAAGTTTCTCCAGGACGTATTTTTATACGCTGCAGCTAATCCGTAACTTTGCAGAAAAAATTGAACGCTATGCATATAAAAACCGTCATCGCCCTGATAAGCGCCCTGCCCTTGACCATCGGCGTCGAGGTGCTGAAATACATCTATCAGGACTGGGAGTTCGCCAAATGGATCGGCGTGGCCATTGCGGTGGACACCACCGTGTCGCTAGTGAAGCACTGGCTGCACAAGGATATCTCCAGCGAGGAGTTCTGGCACAAGTTTGCAAAGAAAATCTTCATCTACATTGTGCTGCTCATCCTGTCGAACGTGCTGACCAACTACACCGTACGCGGACACGTCGTTGGCGCCACACAGTGGGTAGGCGAATACCTGTGTGTATTCATGCTTATACGCGAGGGGATATCCATACTTGAGAACGCAAACGCCATCATACCCATCGTGCCGGTATGGCTACTCAAGCGCCTGAAGGATTTTAATGATAACGGTGAATATATAAAGAAAGGACATGAGACGGATAACTAGGATTTTCGTACACTGCACGGCATCGTGGCAGAAGACGACCACCGTGTACACACTGGAGGCGGAGTTCCGGGCAAAAGGCTGGAAGAACCCGGGATATCACTATGTGATTAAACCCGACGGCAACATCATCCGGATGCTCGACGACAGCAAGGTGGCCAACGGCGTGAAAGGCTTCAACTCCAACAGCATCCATGTTGCCTGGATTGGAGGTATCGAAAAGGGACACCTCGACGGCATCGACAACAGGACCGACAAGCAGAAGGCTGCGCTCTTCGATCTGCTCGTCAAACTGAAGCTGAAGTATCGCGACGCAATCATCATGGGCCACCGTGATATCTCCCCGGATCTTAACCACAACGGAGTGGTAGACCCCTGGGAACGCATCAAGGAGTGCCCATGCTTCGACGCGATGGCGGAGTACTGCGACATCAACAAAATCGGGTAGATATCATAAAGGAGCATGAAGGTATGAAGAAAGAAGAAACCATCATGACATGGAGCGCCGTCTTTATGATTCTCGGCATCTCCACCCTGGCATTCATGACAGGATTACTTTTATATTGTATTCATTTTGAGTTATGAGAAAGACTATATTATACATAGGAAGCGTCGCCTTAATAGTCATGGGCATCTTCTATACCTACAGACTAAGGGGCCAATACATAAAGGAAATTAGCGGTCTGAAGCAACGACTCGCCAAGGCTCTTCTCTACACACCCTTGGAACGTGACACCATCCGCGACACGGTGGAGGTGGTCACGGCACCAGTCATCACGGCAGAACTGAAGGCACTCAGGAAGCAGCACATCATCGATGAGCAGCTGATAAAGGATCTTGGTCTGAAGCTGAAGCAGCTGGATGCCGTGCAGACTACAGTGACGGAGACAAAGGACACTGCCAAGGCTGTGCTCAACGACACTACCAAGGTGTTCAGCCATGATGACAACTGGAGCCATCTGAGATTCAGGCTCAGCGACTCTACCTTCTATTACAATATTAGGGATTCCCTGGCGACAGTCGTACACCACGAGTACAAGCACCGCTTCCTCTGGTGGCGGTGGGGCGTGAAAGGATACAAGGTGAAAGTTGTAAACTTCAACCCCCACTCCACCATTCGATACAATTCCTACGTAAAGCCTGAGAAATAATCTCGGGCTTTTATTCTTTTACACAATTAATATTAAAAATTCCCCGAAATCCTTGCAGGATTCAGAAATTAATAGTAAATTTGCATCAAAGAAAGGATTGATTATGTGGTACTTCTTCCCCGCATCACCAGGAACATGGCTCCTGATAGGCCTGGCACTGATAGGATTCCTGATCTGGCTTATAATAAAGTCAGCGGTCAAATCCTTGCCCGCTCCTGTTTACAAGGCCACTGCAGATGAGAACTGGAAGAAATACAAGAAGACTGTTGGTCCCATGACCTGGCAAGAGCGGATCTTCACGATACTTTTTTTCGCCATCTTTACAGCCTTTGTTGTATGGCTCGCTAACGTCACATAGTATTTTTACCATCTGGTTATAAGCGGTATATTTGCATCATAATTGCAATTATACCGTTTTTTTATGGCTACACAGCAACAGATTTACGAAACAAGGATCCTACTCAATTCCGAGCAGGCAAAAAAGGAGATAACCGCCCTTGAGAAGAAGGTTGAAGACCTGAAGCGCAAGCGTCAGGAGGCACTTGATGCCGGTGACACCAAATCGTGGCAGAAACTGAACAAGGAGGTTGAAAAGCACGAGACAAAACTGAAAGGGATGCAGGGCAGGCTGCAGAGTATCAACAAGACACTCGACAACATGTCTGCTGCAGGGCCGAAGCAGCTGAAGGAAACCATCAAGGACATCAACGCCCTGCTGAATAGCGGAGCCATAGAGCGAGGCAGCAGACAGTGGGACTCGATGACAGCCTCGTTGAAGCAGGCAAACACCGAACTGGCAAAAATCAAGAATGAAAGCAAGGCATCCCAGCCTGTACTGGCCAGGCTCTTCAAGTTCTTGAATGATAGCTGGGGTGGAGTGGTTATCCTCTTTGAGTCTATCACAAGACTCTCAGCCTCTGTTAGATCTTCGGTGGGAGATTACGCAGCAATGGAGGAGGAAATGGCGAACGTCCGCAAATTCACAGGCCTGGCTGATGAAAAAGTACGAGAGTTGAATGAAGATCTGAAAAAGATGGATACCCGTACAGGCCGTGATCAGCTGAACCAGTTGGCGGGTAGCGCTGGTCGTCTAGGTAAGCAGGCAAAGAAGGATGTCATGGAATTCGTAGAAGGTGCCGATATGATCAACGTGGCACTGGGCGAAGACCTTGGCGATGGCGCAGTAGAAAAAATAGGTAAGCTGGCAATGGCTTTCGGTGAGGATAAGAAGAAAGGTCTGAAAGGCGCTATGTTTTCCACCGGTTCTGCCATCAATGAATTGGTTCAGAACTCATCAGCACAGGCTGGCTTCCTGGTTGACTTCACCGCCCGTGTTGCCGGCTTCGGTAAGCAGCTGGGCTTGACTCAGGCGCAGATCATGGGTTTTGGTACCGTCATGGAT
>CAMNPN010000123.1 GCA_946548085.1 uncultured Prevotella sp.
GAAGGTTGGCAGAGTGATCGATCGCGCTGGACTCGAAATCCGGTATACCCCTTTCGGGTATCGGGGGTTTGAATCCCTCACCTTCCGCAAGATGAACATGGAGAGTGCTTCTTTGAGGCGCTCTCCTTTTCCTTTATCAGAATATCAGAGATAATGCTTGCGGTCGAGCTTGCCGTTGTAAGTGCGGGCGATGGTGTCAACCTGCTCGTAAAGCATGGGCACCTTATACGGCTCCAGGCGCCCAGCGAGGTATCTGGCCAGCCCGCGCTTGTCGAGAGGCCGTCCGTCCGGAGTGACAACCAGCAGTTTCAGAGCCCGCCCCGTAACAGGATGCTCGGCAGATATACAGATGCAATCGCTCACCATGGGGCTCGACATCGCAGCCGACTCCACCTCGATGGGTGAAACCTTGAAACCACCCACGTTGATGACATCAGACACACGGCCAGTGATGTGAAGCATGCCCTCCTCATCGATGGTACCCACATCCGAGGTGAAGACGGTGTTGTCGCGAAGCACGGTGGCAGTCAGTTCCGGATCGCCTACATAGCCACTCATCAGCGTATCGCCCTGGCAGGATATGAGCCCCTCGGCAGTGATGAGTACCCGCGAGTGAGGCATCGGACGACCCAAACAGTTTGCCACCGGGCAGCTCTTCCCGTCTGGCTTGCCGTCATGCGACGTTCCCTTGCCTGCCCTCTGCCGATCATTATAGTTATAGGTGGCAATGATACCCGTCTCAGTAGAAGCATAAGTGTTATAAAGGCGGGTATTCGGCAGAAGCTCACAGAGCCGGAGCATATCAGCCTCTGGCAGAGGAGCAGCAC
Source organism: uncultured Prevotella sp. (assembly GCA_946548085.1). Taxonomy (GTDB): domain Bacteria; phylum Bacteroidota; class Bacteroidia; order Bacteroidales; family Bacteroidaceae; genus Prevotella. Next base: position 828 of record CAMNPN010000123.1, read on the forward strand.
CACTCTCGATGAAGTCCAGCTTATGACCGTAAGCAGCCAGTCTGTCGGGCGCCAGCTGCAGGAGCATACGGATGGTGGCAGGCACGAAGAAGGTAGCCATCTTCTGTGCTGGATAATCGAGGGCACGGAAGAAGGCATTGACATCCTTCATGCCCTCAAGGATAAGGATGGTGGCGCCTAAGATAATGCAAGGCCATATCTTAGAGAGGCTGCCGATATGGTTGAGAGGGCCGTTAATGACAAAAACCAGATCGTGGGAGAAGCCTTGACCTGCAATCAGATTCTCTGCATCGGCAACAAGGGCACGATGGCTGACCATCACCCCCTTCGACTGCCCAGTAGTGCCAGTGGTGTAGAGGATGTCGGCAATGCCATCCGCGACGGCAGAGGCCTGCAGACGGTGCTTTACCTCCTGAAAGAGCGGCTCGGGCATGCCCTGCTCTAAAGGGGTGGCAACACGGCCGGCAAGATGGGCTGAGAGGTAGGTGATGACGAAGGCAATATCCTGTGACGAGCGGAAGCAGCAGACACGGTCATCACCATCCCACGAACCACTCGCACTGCTCACCTCGTGCCAAAGCTGCGCATAGGTCAGAGAGGCATCACCACAGACAATCGCTGTCTTTGAAGGATAACGCTGGGCATTCAGGCGAAGATAGTCGACGAGAATCATTGATAGGCGCTATTGAGTGGTTAATGGTTCAGTTTTGACTCAACGAGGCGGGCAAGACTATCGAGCGATCGGAGGTTGCGAGGGGTGGCATCGGTCGCATCGAGTGTAATGCCATAAGCGTCTGAGAGAAGCATGAGGATGGTCGTCACACCTAAAGAGTCAAGCTCACTGAACAGGAAGTCGCTGTCAAAGTCTACCAACGGCAGAGCTTCTTCCAACATCTGACGGATCTTTTCTTTCATACCTTAAACTATAAACTATAAACTATAAACTATAAACTATTTACAAACAAGCAGATGACGGTAACGCACGAACCAACGGAACACCATCGGAGGAATGACAAACGCCATGAGCACCACCGAGAACATGCCCACAATAGTGACCTCGGCAAGAGAGTGAAGGGCTGGATGACGGGCCGTGATAAGGGAGCCGATACCAATAAACATAATCAATGCCGACATAAGTATGGCACGGCGATAAGAAGCCAACATTGGCCTTCGATGCGTGTACTCATAGACGGTGCCCTCGGTCATGAAGATGGTATAATCATCGCCCTGACCGAAGATAAACGTGCTCAGAATGATATTGATGATATTGAACTGAATGCCCAGGAGTGACATGATACCCAGGATCCACAGCCAGCTGACCGCCATGGGAAGGAACGATAACAATGCCAATGGCAGGCTGCGGAAGGAGGCCCACAGGAAGAAGAACACGATGCAGGCACAGGCCCAGCCGATATAGTTGAAGTCAGCAGAGAGATGGGTAGCAACGGCCGAGAAAAGTGAGCTTGTGGGGGTCGGGGCACTCTGCTCCGGAGTGGGAGTATACGCCAAGATAGACTCAAAGGGATTAAACGAGTCGGGAGCAAACCCCACGTTGGCCGCCTGCTGACGGAGCGTGTCCATGAGCTGATCACGATGGGAGGCGGTCCATGACTGCCACAGGCTCAAGCGCTGCTGCTGAATCTCAGGTGTAGCCGGCAAGCGCTGACTAAGTGCCTGTTGGTGCTGGCTGTCTGAGGGCATCAGCTGCTGAAGAAGGGCCATGTCTGAGCGTTGCTCTGGTGTCATATAGTTGATATGCGTCAGATCGGCATCGAAGACGGTGTTGAAACTGTGATAGCCAAAGAAGGCTGTGAGCAGAAGAAGGGCAACAAGTTCGTGGAGGGAGGAGTGTGGAGGGTGGAGGGAGATTTGTCCAGAGGCTGATCCTGCGGCAGGAGTATTCTCACTCCACACTCCACACTCCTCCCTCCTCGAAACACACTCCACACTCCTCACTCCACACCTCAACATTTGCGGGAGCCAGACAAGTGTGAAGAGGATCGTGCCGATGAGAAGGAAAGAGCTGAAGAGCCCTAAATCCCTGAGAGCCGTAGCACGCAGTGGCACAAGCGTAAAAAAGGCCCCCACCGTTGTAATATTACCCACAGTGAGCGGCTTGACGATCTCCTTCAACGCCTGGCGCACATCACTCACATGATCCAGATGAGCGATGAGATGCAAGGGATAGTTGACGGCGATACCCACGATGATCGAGGAGATGCCGATGACAATGACCGACACCTCATGATGCACCCACGACAGGCAAGCAACGGCAAAAAGCCACCCCCAGCCGATTGTTACTGCTATCAGCAGGATATGTCTCACACTGCGAAGGAAGAACCACAGCAGCAACAGGATGAGCACCACGGCGATAGCCATGGAGATCATGGAGTCGGTCTTGATCTGCGAAGCATTGGTAACGGCTATGACTGGTGCTCCACAAAACCTTATCGAGAGCGGTGACTGCGGGATCTCCGAAAGTGTACTGTCTGCCCTGGCTTGCAACAGCTCAAGCAACTGCTCGTTTAAGGCCGTCTCACTGCCACCGTACGATGACTCCAGCATCACCAGAGCCCTACGGTGATCGGCTGTGAGCAGACAGCCATTATAAAGGTCAAAACGCGTTAAGAGCGTCGTATCACGGACCAGCGATACTACAGGAGAGAAGAGTCCTAAGGGGTCGTGGGTGATCTCATCTTCCACCATACTCCCTATAGGGAGCATCAGCCGCTCTTTAGCATCCTGAAGGCGAGAGGCGACAAATGCCGGCTGTTGCAGAAGACTATCCATGCGCCGATAGTCTGACACGTCGAGCAAGAACGGCAACTGGTGATACGCCTCTTCCTGCCGTTCATCCATCTGCGAGAAATCAGACACTACCGTTACGCCATCCACACCATCGATGGCATCGAGAAATGTTTCCACCCCCTCTACGAGCAGGTCTGGATCGTCAGCAGTACTGTCTCGATGCTCAATGACTGCAACGATGATGCTGGTTTGTGCCTGGCGGTCATAGTTGTCAAGCGCAGCTCGCTGCTCTTCGGTGAGTGGCAGAAAGTCACGGATATCCTCCTTATACGAGAGTCGGGTTACCGATAGTACCATCAGCAGCGTCACCACCGCCAGCGATGCCATGCACCACCCGCGATGACCGCTCATCCAGTCGTATATCCTCAACGCCAAGTCTCTCATTTTCTCTCCACAGGATTAGAATAGATGCCTAAGAAGATATCCTTCAGCTGGTCTACATCACAGTCATCGTATTTCTCCAGCTGAGTCACTCTCTTCTCGAAAGCCTCACGCTCTGCCGTCGTATAGAAAGACTTGAAGACCCGGCTGCCATAACGCAGATCGTGGGCGATATAGTTGTTGGGCCAGAGACGGTAGGCCGCATGGATACGACTGTCGATGAGCTGTGCCACGGCCTTGTGATACTCATTGTTCGTCAGCCCCTCAAACTGCAGCAGCTCGTCGTCCCTGATGGGTTCGCAGAGTTCAAAGTGTACCCTACCCTTACGCTGCAGCAGTCCGGTAAGGATGCTGTTCAAATCCTCGCCAGGCTTCTTGACATATTTGGAGAACTGTGACTGGTAGAGCTCGAGCGCTTTAAGGATGTCACACGACTCCCACTCATAGCTCACGGCCACAGGCACGATACGCAGTTCGCTCAGCGCCTGTATCTTATCATCATTACGGCTCATGCAGAACATCTTGATGATGCCCTGATCGGTCGTGTCAATACCATCCTTCGTCCGCCCGTTGCGCTGGGCTATCCACACGCTCTGATGCTTCTCTCGTATGACGTAGCGGATATACTCCGAGAGATGGAGCGACGAACGATAGAAGTCTTTGATATTGCCGCCAGGGCGCTCCACCTTGAACATCTTGTTACACTTGCCGATGTCAATGACCAACTGACTCGACATGAGATTCGCACCAAACGTGATCTCCGTCGTATCGAATCCCTGTGTTACAAGGTAATACTGTAGCAAGCTGGAGTCGAGCATGATGTCACGATGGTTGGAAACATAGAGGTATGAGGCATCAGGCGAGAGGCGAGAGATACCGTTGCAGGTGAATTCACTGATACTGTCCTCTATCACTCGCTCGTTGACGCGAGCCATCGTCTGTGTCTGGAAGTCATGCACATTCGTATAACCAGCAATCCGCTGACGCACCACCTCGATGGGTTCTTCTGGATAGACATAGGATGCCAGCAGTGGGAACGAGGTGCTCGCAGCAATACGTTTCATCGCCTCGGAGAACTCCTCAGCATTATACGGGCGAATATCATCAAACTTGTTTTCCATCAGATATTTAAATTACGTATCCATTCTAAAAATGCCTGCCGCCACTGACGACATTCAGCAGTACCTTTCTTATCGGAAGCCCCGAAGCCATGACCACCCGTCTGGTACTGCAGATAGACATGGGGTACATGGTGAGCCTGTAGGGCTGAGTCGAGAAGCACAGAGTTGCGATAGTCTACCACAGGATCGTCCTTGCAGTTCACCAAGAACACTGGCGGACAGTCATCGGGCACATGCCGTTCCAACGACAGCCTGTCGCAGAGCTGTGTGTCACGTACCTTATTCTCACCCAGCAAGGCCCTCCGCGACCGTTTATGTACGCAGTCTCTGGTCATGGTCACCACTGGATAGATCGGTGCTACGAAGTCGGGCCTCTCATGAGGAGAGAGCAACTCCGCTGCCGACATCACCAGATGTCCGCCTGCAGAGAATCCCATGGCTCCCACCTGCGTGGCATCGATGCCGTAGACGCTCGAATGCCTTCGCACATAGGCCAAAGCCTGACGAAGATCGTTCTGCGGATCTGGATAGCGGTTACCACGGAACAGCAACCTGAATCGTATGAGGAAGGCTGGTGTACGTGCCGTACGATAGCGCAGCACGAAGGCAGAGATACCGTTTTCCTGCAACCACCGCGCCACCTGATGCCCTTCTGCCTCCATGTCGTGCCAGAAATAACTGCCTCCAGGACATACCACCACGGCCTTGTTGCCTGTGCCCGGTACGAGATAGGGTGTCATCTCCACCTTCATGTCCGTATCCATCCCTTCCCATATATTCACCGTCTGCCCTGTCTCAGCCAGACCAAGCTGGTGAGATAACGAAAGGATGAATGCTATCAGTAAAAGTCGCTTTACCATTATTATATATATTAATCCAATTATCTATAGCTTACTGAGTACCGCGTTCTGTCCGAGGATCACCTCACAGGTGGTGATGGCCGTCAGGGGAACACCACAGAAGCCGTGCAGGTTATTGTTTTGCCCTGTAAGCAGCAGGTTGCAGACTTTCGTCACCACAGGCAGTTCCGTGAGGGTCAGGTTGTTGCAGTCTTTGCTGAAACCGCAACAGGAGCCTTCCTTCACACCATAGAAGTCGCGGATAGTCAGGGGTGACGAGGCATTTACAGCCTCAATAGCATCGCAGAAACCTGGATGCAACTCCTCAACCATCGTCAATAGCTCATCGGTGCGTTGCTGCTTCCACTGCTCGTACTCAGGGCCACGCTTTCCTACTGTCGTATTCTCCCATTGTCTCACCATGTCGAACTGCATGGGTGCAGTCACCAGCACCTTGGTCGACCATGGTCCCTGATTCTCTTCCGGCGGTGTCATCAACAGAAATCCCATCGGCCATGCCGACGCCTCACGGCAGAAATTCCATATCCCGTCATAGCGCGTCGTATAATACTCCGAATGATTAATATACGGGAACCGCCCGTCTTTCATCTTGATATAGAGCGAAAAGGCCGAATAGCTGTTGGGAATCTCATTCATGCGGTCTCGGAAGGCCTTGGGGAAAGTATGCTCGTCCATCAGTGTCAGCAACGTGCAGGGATGGATGTCGGAGATATACCAGTCAGCCTCGTACTGACAGCCGTTGTGCGTCCTCACGTATTTCACTGCTTTCTTTCCCCCTTCTGCATTCCTCATCTCACACTCTATCCACTCCACGCCGTCACCGGCAATCACCTCACCGCCATGCTGACGGATTACATTTGCCAGAAGGTTGGCGAAGCGGCTGCTTCCTCCCACAAACCGACTGGCACCATTGATATAGAGTACACTGATCAGGGCATGGACATAGGCTGGTGTCTGCCCGCCCCGGCCTCCATAGAGGGGGTTCATATACGCCACAACGCTGCGCAGTTTCCGGTCACCGATATATTTGGCTATAAAGTCATCAGCAGCTATCATGAAGTCGGAAGAATGGGTAATGATGCCTGTCCGTGCCGGACGGAGGTAGAACAGGTCAAGTTCCTCGGTCAGTGCATAGAGGGCATCAACATAACGAAGCAGGTTCTCACGCTCATGAGGGAAATCTTTAGCCAACGTATCTACAAAGGAATCTCTCCCCTTAGCGATGGTATAGTATCGATGGTCTTCTGCGAAGTACAGGCTATCGGCACAGTCAGCGTCAACATCTCTCACGCGAATCTTATCCTCTATGCCCAGGTACCGGCAGATGCGCCAGATATTCCCACCCGGCTGCAATCCTCCCACAACGTGCATGCCGGTATCAAACACCTCGCCGAAACGGGTGAAGGTCTGTAGTCCGCCTCCGATGGTAGCATTCTTCTCCAAGACTGTCACACGCAGCCCTTCTTTCGCCAGAATGGCCCCGCAGAACAGTCCGCCTAATCCACCTCCGATAATCACTACATTATTTTTCATGTTTACAGTTTACAGTTTACGGTTTACAGTTGATTACTTCTACAGGTGGAATAGAACGGCTTGCCAGGTTATCATCTGTAAACTGTAAACCGTCAACTGTAAACTCACTATCCAAACGCAGCGGCCCTACGATTTCAGTACATGTTACAATGGTACCCACGATGGTGCCTAAGATGCCGTGCGAATTGATGTTCTGACCTGTCTGAAAGACGTTTGGTATGCGTGTACGATGGGGTACGCGACAGGCTGCACCCAATGAAACATCTTTGGCCACACCATACATCGAACCGCCCTCCGTACCCGTATAGTCCAGATAAGTCAGCGGCGTCGACGTGTAGTAGTGGGCGATATTCTGCTTCACACCGGGGAACTCCTGTTCCAGCGCTGACAGCAGTCGTTCCGCCTTCTCCTGTTTAAAGGCTTCGTAGTCTTCGCCACGATGTCCCACGGCAGTGCCCTTCCACCGCTCTACGTCGGCCATCTGCATATACGAGAGCAGCACGCCCGTCTTGGCAAAGGTGGGACGTGGCTCATGGCAGAGATGCATGTAGAGATAGCCCCTGGGCCATGAATATTCGTCATAATGTTCACAACCCCACGGTGTTTCCTGCTGATAACCATAGAAGTTTCCATTCAGGTATGGCACCGTATTGTCCTTGAACTGCAGATACACCGTGAATCCTCCTACGGTCTGCGGGATGGCATTGATGCGCTTCCTGAAGGCCGGTCGTATCAGGTTGGTATCGAGCATCTCCAGCGTACGCATGGGATGGGCATCGGAGATCACGATATCTGCTTCGAGGAATGACCTTTGGCTGAACGCCACACCTATAGCACGCGTATCATCACACACTATCCTCGTAGCCTTGGTTTGTGTGAGTACCCGTCCACCATTGCGCTTGATGGTTCTCACGAGCGAGCTGGCGATCTGATCACTGCCGCCCACAACGCGATAAGCACTCTGGTTATAGAAGTCGGTGATAAAGGCATGAGTGGCAAAGGGTGTCTTGTCTTTCTGTGCCGCATAGAGGGGCAGGTTACCCACCAGTACATTCGCCAGCATGGGATCAGGAATGACGCTGTCGATCACGTCGTTGATAGAGCGCATCTGATACTCTAGGCTTATGGCCGCATCAGTCTCCACATGATTCAGCGAGTGGAGCGAAGAGGCACTTGCCACTTTGCCGACAAGGTTGAAATAGTTCACCAGGGCATCGCGCTGGGAAGGGAAGTAACTGCTCATCTGATCGATGAACGCCTCACGGCCATTGGCGAAACGAAAGTGCTGGCCAGCAAGCGACACGATGTCGTAGCCTGTCGGGTCGAGCTGCGACAGCGTGATGTCGCGCTTGACCTCCAGATAATCCAACAGCCGGTCGAGGGTCTGCCCCTCGCTGGCACTCCCCACAAAGTGCATGCCTGTCTCAAACTTACCACCCCTGCGGGTGAAGCATTGCAGACAGCCACCCACCTGTGTACTCTGCTCCAGCACCGTCACATCGTAGCCGTGTCTTGCCAGAATCACACCACATGAGAGTCCTCCCAGTCCGCTGCCTATAATTACAACCTTCTTCATCGCTCTATCTCGTTCGACATCGTTTCGTACCATTCTATATAGTGTCGGCGCATCTTCTTTGCCTGGTCTTTCAGTGAGCCTATCGCCTGTAGGGTCTGTCTGCTCACGGGCTCGCCCACCTCTAATCGAATCGGTCCCTTTTGCAGCGTGTAGGTCTTCTTCTTCAAGATCTTCCCTGGACCGTACAAGCACATGGGCAGGATGTCTATCCCCAACTGTTCTGCAAGCCAGAATGCGCCTTGATGAAAGCGTCCTATCCTGCAGTCCTTCGAGCGCGTGCCCTCAGGATAGATGGCGATAGAGTAACCACGCTCCACCAACGACTGCAACTTTGGCAGCAGCTCCTCTAAGCCCTCGCGCACAGGATAATACTCCGCATTCCTGATAAGCAGACCGTATGACGGATTGTTCCATACCCAGTCGTTGGTCAGGAACACCATGTTTGGTGTGAAGATCAGCTGACAAAACAGATCCAGATGTGACTGATGGTTGCAGATAATCACCCTCGGACGGTCGAACGTGACACCATCACATATCCCGTAGCTGAACTTCACGCCGGGTATGCCATGCGTCAGCATCACAAACCGCGCCGCCCTATAGATCAGCCTATGCAGCCATCTGTTTTCATTATTCCCTAATTTCCCTAATCTCCCTAATTTCCCTAATCTCCCTAACTCCTTCACCTTTAAATACCCCCATACGGCAGGCTTGACCACAATAAACATAAAGAACAGGAAGAACAGCAGGGCGTAAACCGTTCTGACATATTTCATCACCCACCTGAATAAGCGCAACGGCAGGCCATAAACTACGGCCATTCCGCAAAGCACCGTATTCAGAATGCTGATCCTGACGAAATCCATGCCTGGCCGGAAGTGACTCACTCGCTGCTCCTTCGGCGGATAATACACATCGATGGGCAGCTCAACGATATCTGTATCATGCCACGACGCAAACACCAGCAACTCCAGTTCGGCCTCATAGCGCGAGGTGAGCAGGTTCAGACCGCGCAGTCTCTTCAACGGATAGAGCCTGTAACCCGTCTGCGTGTCACTGAGTCTTCTGCCTGTCTGCACCCAGCACCAGAAGTTTGAGAACCGGTTGGCAAAGCTGCTACCTTTCGACTGTCGTTCCAAGGCTTCCGTCCGCCGGCTGCCAAGGATCATTGCACCAGGATGCTCTCGGTTGGCCGATAGGAAGCGACCGATCTCCGTCGGATAGTGCTGACCGTCACCGTCGAGGGTGATGGCATAGGCAAACCCCATATCGAGTGCCTTACGGAACCCTGCCTTCAAGGCTGACCCTTTGCCACTGTTATGCGCGAGTGTCACGAGGGTGATACCTTCGATGGCATGGAGCGTGGCCGCTGTAGCATCGGTACTGCCGTCGTCGACCACAATCACGTCGTCGCATTGTTCCAGTGTCTGCCTCACCACATCGCCGATGGTTCCCCCGTTGTTATACGTAGGAATCACCACACAGATACCACGCTTACGGAGTGTCTGGCGCTGTCGTGTCAGGTCTACTGTTGACATAATCTTCTATCCGCAGGTGAACGAGATGGAAGTCATCGTAGTGTCGCCGTCGGTAACGTCGACCTGGGCCGTAACGGCATCAGGGGCCTGCTGCAGCTGCCGGAAGGTATAGCGCACCGATGGATGTTCCAGGGGCGACACCACAGCGAGGAACTTCACGTTCTTCACTGCCTTGATGGCCAACGGCTGTTGTAGATGGTGCTCCAGCAGTTCCTTGGCAATCTGGATGACGCAGACGCCGGGAGTAATCGGCTCGCCAGGGAAATGGGCACGATAGATGGTGTGGTCGGGCTGCAGGCGGATGTCATAGACAATGGTGCCCTCCCCGCTTTGCTGGCCCTCAATGGTGTATAAGCTATCTTTAAGTATCATATCTTGACTTGAATTTTGAAATTACTTACTCCTTCCTCCAAGCTCCAAGCTCAAAGCTCCAAGCTCCTTAATTGACGACGACATGCGTCAATTCGATGACGGTCTTGTCGCCCTTGGCCTCTATAAGCTCAACCTGACGGACGAGCCATCGGTCGGGTGTGACACGGAGGACGATAGTGGAAAACATACGTCTGACCTCTTTGCGACGAGGCACGAGTGTGGCCACCCACTCCGACTTTTTCGCGTCGGCAGGGGCGAGCGTCACCTGGAAATCCTCATCGCCGTCGAGGCTCTGGCCCGACATGATGTTCGTCATAAGACGGGCCATCTCGCGATACATGCGATTGCGGCGGATGTCTACCTCACGCGTACGACGGCTGTCACTTGTCGTGACCTTCTGACCATCGATCTTAAAAGTGTGAGCTGTGGGCGACAGGTATTCCCAGCACAACCAGTCGGGCTGACGGTAACTGAGACGTCCTTTCGAGACAGCAGCGCTGGTAAGCAACTTTGTCTGCTTGGTCTGCACAAAGTCGCATGTCATTGTCTTCATACCCTTAGCAGCATCGACAATGTGCTGACGAGCCGCCTTGGCATCCTGCGCTTGGGCAGGAGCGGCAATGAGCAGGCATCCGGCGACGATGAGCAGCACTCCCACCCACCTGGACCACGCCACTTGCTCGTGGAAGAACACAACGGCAGCCACCATGCCCACGACGAAACTCAGGCTGACCATCGGATATGCCAGACTGAAGGGGAAGGTCTTGACGACATACATCCACAAAAGGGAGGCGGCAAGGAAGCAGAGGCCACAGGCGGCAAACTGCCAATTAAGCAGAACGCTCGACCAGAAGGTGCGGTTCCATCCGAAAGGTGCCATGCGCATCAAGGCGAACTTAAGCAGCACCTGACCTGCCGTGAGCAGCAGGCATTGTATGATTACAAGAGGAATAACTTTCATCTATAAACTATAAACTGTAAACTATAAACTATAAACTATAAACTGTAAACTATATTTCACTTTTAAGTACGATGGCTACGGAATGGATGGCCGGGGGAACGGGGTCGCCCATTCGCTCCATGAACGAACGGTAAAGAGGCGTTGACTCATCGTGACAACCCACAAGGACTGTCTTACAGCGCCCGCTGGCCAGCAGCCGCCTGGCATCGCGCAGGGCCCAGTCAAGCGACTGGGCACATTGGGTGTAGGTAATATTGTAGCCATGACAGCCCAGCCGGATGGCGATATTTGAACCAATCGTGTTGTGAGTGCTCTGCATAAAGTTGGTAGGACTGAGCATCACTTCGCCCTCAGTTTCTATCTGCGTGAGCAGAGCCTCAGTATTCTCCCAACAGCCAAGCGACGTAGCGGTAATGATTGCATCTGGACAGTCGACACCTGCCTGACTCAGGGCTTTCAAGGATGATAGCAGCGAGGCCTTCATCAGCTTCCCCATGCGTCGTGCCTCAAGGGGTTTAACATAAGCACGAATCTCAGACAGTTCTTCTACAGAGGTGAGCTCTACGCGGGCGAGTTCAGAGTGTGGAGGGAGGAGTGTGGAGGGAGGAGTGTGGAGGGAGATTTGTCCAAAGGCTGATCCTGCGGCAGGAGTATTCTCACTCCACACTCCACACTCCTCCCTCCTCGAAATACACCCCTCACTCCGCGAAAACACCAACGACGAATCATTTCCTCCAAAGCCAAACGAATTACAGAGCACATGATGCAACTGACACCCGTCCATACCCATGGAAGGTGTGATGCCCGAGACCATCGGATGCTGCCAGCCGAGGTTGGCAGGGATGAAACCATGGTGCATGGCCAGCAGACAGATGACCGCCTCGATACTTCCCGAGGCACTGGTGGTATGACCTGTGAAGCCCTTAGTGCTCGACACTGGCGGCATCGAGTTGCCAAAGAGCCGCTGAAGGGCCATGCTCTCACTCTGGTCGTTGTTGGGCGTACCTGTGCCGTGGGCATTCACATAGTCGATGTCCGCAGGCTTCAGGCCAGCCATCGAGAGCGCCTCGTTCATAGCCTGGTAGGCCCCCTCGCCGTCTGCCGAAGAGGCCGTTTGGTGGAAGGCATCACAGGCATTGCCGTAGCCAGTGAGAAAAGCGTGTATAGATGCCTGTCGCCGACGGGCGGATGTTTCCGGTTCCATCACCACATAGGCCGCACCCTCACCAAGATTCAGGCCGGCACGCTGGTCGTCAAACGGCCGGCAACGCTCCTTGTCAAGGATCATCAGCGAACGGAAGCCGTTCAGGTGGAATACCGAGAGGGCCTCCGTACCGCCAGCCACCACAATATCCGCCTCACCAGCTTTCAGCATCTCAGCCCCAAGAATCAAGGCGTTGGCAGCCGAGGAACAGGCGGTAGAGACGGTAGTGAACGTAGCGAAGCAGCCAAAGTAGTCGGCTATCTGCCGAGTATTGTCGCCGCAGGTATGATAGTGTAGGCAGGCGAGGTGCTCGTCAGAGGTGCGCAGGTCGGAAAAATAGCGCTCAGTGATGTCCATCCCAGCCACCGTCGTACCCGAGATGAGAACGATCTTGAGCGATGATTCCGAGTCCGAGAGACCAGCATCATAAAGGGCCTGTCTCACGGCGAGCATACCCATGAGGGCCGTTCGGCTCACCTCGAGACCGGTGTCGATGCCCAGCAGCGTCTTCATCTCGTCGTTGGAGAGGGCTACCTCTCCTACGGGTAGCTCACGGTGAACCGACTGCAGATGACGCATGGCGCCGATGCCTGTCTGTCTGTTTCGCAGGGCATCGAGCACAGCGGCCTTGTCGGTTCCAATGGCGCTGACGATTCCTTCACCTGTGATGGCAATGTTCATTTCTTACGGTTTGCTGTCACGTAGTTGGCAATAGTGCGTACACTCTTAAAAATCTCCTTACCTTCGGCAGGCGAAGCCAGTTTGATACCATAGCGTTTCTCCAGCAACACAATCAGTTCCAGGGCATCGATGGAGTCGAGACCCAGACCATCGTCGCCAAACAAAGGGGCATCGGCATCGATGTCTTCAGGGGTCATCTCTTCGAGGTTAAGTGCTTCGATAAGGCACTTCTTTAACTCTAATATCAATTCTTCCATATCTTTATTTACATTGATTTTGTGGTTACTATTTGCAAGTCTGCCATGAAGTGCTGATCGTCGACGTAGTCGAGCCAGCCACAAACGGCAGACCGAGTGGCCGTGTCGACGAAGGTAGCACGCAGAATGCTCACCATCAGCGCCTCATCGCGACGTGGCAGAATGTAGAACGAAGTCTCACCGTGATAATGATGACGGATGGCTATCTCACCCGTCACGATATTGGGGAGTGTATATACGAACACAGAGGGACTGGGAAAACAGTTGTTCGGGTCGGCGATGGTGTCGAGGTAAGCCCTGTCGGCACTTACCGACGAGGAGTGGTTGAAGAGCACTACCGCCCTATTATCGCCCTCAGCAGCCACGTCATTACCCTCGGCCTGCAACAGTAGTTCGCTGGCCATGAAGCCCAACCGACTCAGGCCGTCCATCTTATAGAATTTGGGATAGTCGCCAACGTACTGACGATAGAGGGCTGTGAGGAGGTCTTTACCTTTACCTTCGACATCAATCTCTTTTCCATCGACCAGTACAGAATCTGGCAGGATAAGAACGGTGTGACCTGTGGCGTGTAATCCGAGGAGTGAGGTATTCTCACTCCATACTCCTTCCTCCTCACCCCTCGAAAAAATCTGCACCGCATTACACCCTCCGAAACCAGAGAGCATCTTCACAAACGAGCGTTTGTCTGTAGACTGATGGGCAGCAGAGAGAGTGACATTTCCTGACACGCCCAACTCTTCAAAGCCGCGGGTGCCAAGGATCGTATGATCATCGAGGGCAGCCATCGAAAGGATGGTCTCCAACACCCCGGCAGCACCCATCGTATGGCCATAATAACCTTTATAGGCATTCACGGGAACTGTGCTTAGGCCAGCCCGCTGAATGGCCACCGACTCCATCTGGTCGTTGAAGATCGTGGCCGTGCCGTGTGCATTGACAAAGGCATACGACGACAGACGATCGTCACCGACCACCGCCGACAGTGCACGATAGGAGCCCTCGCCAGTCTTGATGGGATTACTGATATGCGAGGCATCGTTGCGCACGGCACCGCGGCCGATGGTCCATGCTCCCCCACCCTTACCCAGAATCATCGTAGCTGCCGCCTCACCAAGGTTCAGTCCCATGCGTTCCATGTCAAACGGCCGGCACATTTCTGGCGAGAGGGCCTTGAGCGACTGGAAGCCTGAGACGATGAAACGACTCTGACTGTCGGCTCCACAAACAACGGCATACTCATAGGCACCAATAGTTAGCAGGCGCGATGCCAGGATCAGGGCCGACAGGCCTGAGGTGCAGGCATTGCACACGACAATGGGTTCGGTGGTAAACCCTAATGCCTTGGCGATATGAACGGCACTGTCGGCAGGCGACTGTACAGACTCCTCTACGGCAACCGTCTGATGGGTAGTGCCAGACGTGAGCAGTTCCACGTCGGCTTTGGTGGTGCTGAGAATGAAGACAACATCTGGCTGAGACACGTCGAGGGTGGTCTGTGAGAGAGCCTGACGAACAGAGGTGACCGCCATCGACTCAAAGCGTGAGAGACCGTCGACGAGAAACTGCGACTCCTGCTCTTTAGAAAAGAGCGAGGCGGTGAGCTGTTCATCTGGCAGTAACCATCGCCTGTCGTTGCGCGCCAACGCAGAACGGCCTGCCTTCACAGCACGGTAGTTCTCTGCCGTCGTCGCTCCCAAAGGAGATAATATATTATCTGCT
Source organism: uncultured Prevotella sp. (assembly GCA_946548085.1). Lineage (GTDB taxonomy): Bacteria > Bacteroidota > Bacteroidia > Bacteroidales > Bacteroidaceae > Prevotella. The sequence goes on from CAMNPN010000123.1 coordinate 15,839, forward strand.
ACCTTATAAACCATCAACCAGCCCCTATTATTCTCTGTAAACCGTAAACTATAAAGTATAAACTATAAACTAAAGTCCTGTACCTTCAACGCCCCAGCGTTTCTTCCATTCGAGATAGAAGGGCGGGTTATCCCATACCAGCTGGTATTCAAAGTCCATAAACACCTGTACAGAGTGGCCTGTTGCAATCAGGCTCTCGTCCGTCGTGTCGTAGATTTCGTAGTCGAAAATTACCTTGGCAGAGATCGTAGGACGGTAGATGATGTCAATGCGTGGCCGCATGCCGTAGCGGATGGGCTTCTTATACTGGATCGTCTGCTCCACGATGGGCGCATAGTAGCCATGTTCTACATAGCCCATGTAGGTCAGGTCGTACTTCGCCCCGAAAGCCTCACGAGCATCTTCAAAATACAAGGCATAGGCACCATGCCACACCACGTTCATCATATCGATCTCGCTGAAGCGGATCACCAGCTCCTTCGAAACCTTCAGTTTTCCCTCTGCCGTTACACTCCTATGCCGCATCACTCCGTACGCTAATCTTTATCTCCGTAGTGAGCAGTTCCTTGCCCTCGCAGGTGACGGTAGCCCGGGCCAACGTCATGCCAAACACCTCGCTCACGATGTCGACGGTAGTAGTGATGGCCTGTCCTACGGCCGGCAGACTGTTGATGACAAGTTTCCTCACGGCACCAATCACGCCGATGGTGATGCCGTTGCCCTGGATGTATTTGTTCACAAAACCGATGCGGGCAGCACAGGTCTGCGCCACGTTCTCAATGAGACCGCTGGCAGAGAAGCGACCGTCGTCAACGAAGATGTTATCGTCAGCGATGGTTGTCTCTGAAATCGTCGTGACCTCGTTGATAGTCGTCAGCGTTCCGATCATCACAAACGGCTCCTGCTGGGGCAACAACTCATGGACGTCGATCTGACGCAGAAATTCTTCTGAATATGTTTTCATTTCACTCATCTTTCCAAAAATCAAAATAGTTATACCATTGTGTAGGATAGCGACTCAACTGCCGCTCCAGCTCTGCCACATACCCTTTCAGCAGCTGTTCTGCCTGTTGCCGGCGCGAGGCGGTCTTGTCGTAGGGTAACGGCGTGACATAGATTGTGTACTGCCGCGTCGCGGTCTTCATCACGTTCACCGCCAGCACGTCGAGTCCTCGCATGGCTGCCACCGTGAAAGGTCCCATGGGGAACTGTGCCTCTCGACCCAGGAACGTCCTCGTGAGCACTTTCTTCGACCCCCAGATACGGTCCCCGGGGATGCTCACAATCTCACCGTCGCAAAGGGCGCGGTCGATCTCAAACATATGACTCATATCCTCGCGGATGGGGATCATACGGATGTTCGTATGGGCAAACAGGCGATTGCGGTTCTCCATGACCGACGCCTTCTCGCCAAAGAAAACGATGGCGTTGAAGGGTTTCGTCTCAGCCTTAAGCGAATAGCCGGCAATCTCGTAGTTGCCCATGTGCGAACTCAACTGCACGAAACCGGCTTCTTGCCCCGCCAGTCGCAGCCAATGCTCATGACCCTCTATCCGTATGTCGAATGACTTGCCGGCATACATCGCGAACTTGTCGATCACAACCTGTGCGAAAAGGCAGTGATTCTGATAGGTATGCCAGAAGGCTCTTAGCAGTGACTCGTGATAGCACTTGCGGAAGTAGCGGTAGATGAACTTGAAGCCTGGACGGAAGAGACATGGCGGCACCACAAAGACATTGGCGAAGATATAGACACACCTGACATCGATCCTTCGCAATATCCCAATCAGCCAACGATGCATCAGCCCATTGCCGTAGGTCGTACCATCCCATTGTTTCTCACTCATTACTACAGCGATCGCAAATTCACGTTTCAGTTCTTCACTTATTTACCTTTTCCTCGATGTAGTCACAGAACTGACGTAGCGTGGTCACGCCGACCATCTCTTCCGGCTTAATCTTAAAACCGAAGTTCTTTTCCACGATGACGACGATGTCTACGAAGTCGAGGCTGTCAATACCCATATCCTCCTTCAGTGTGGCATCGTCGTTGATTTTCTCCTCGTCGATCTCGAGGTCGTCGATGAGGAATGCCCTCACCTTCTCTTCAATTTCTTGTCTTGACATATAAAATAAATTATTGTTTGATTACATTATTTCCTCCTCTTCAACTTTTCCTCTTTTCGCCTACCACAAGGATGGAGTGACCTTGGCCAAGGTGGTCGTAGATATGCTCCACCTCGAGGCCCGCCTCACGGATACACATCTCCATGTCCTCGGTGTTGTACATTTTCGAGTTGCCGTTGGCGAGGGCTGCAAAGTAAAGGCTCGTCATGGTGAGACAGAAGGCCGCTGGTTCATAGCGCTGACGGTCCCAAAGGGTCTCCATGATATAGATGCGCGTCGCTGGGGTCATCGCCGCCTTCGCCCGACGCAGAATGCCCACGATCTCGTCCATCGAGAAGCAGTCGAGGAACTGACTCATCCAGATGGCGTCGAGCCCGCCCTCTCGCTGAGGGAACAGTGCCTTTGGGTCGAGCAGGTTGATGCCATGGCCGCAGATGCGCTCAGCACCGGGCTTACCCTTGACATACGTCTGCATCAGTCCGATCTGCTGCGGCAGGTCAAGGATAGTCACCTCCACATCCTGGCTGTAGCCCACGCACTGCAGGGCCCACTTTCCGGTATTTCCGCCAACATCGTAGAGAGAACGTACGTGATGCTCATCAAAGATGATCTTCAGCGCCTCCGGGAACGACGAGTCGCTATAGAAATGGTCAAAGCCAAACCAGCTCTTCTGTACCTGCGGCGGCAGGCTCGACAGGCCCTCGTAGATCGTCGGCCAGGACCCGAAGTGCTTCAGTCCTTCGGGGTTCCCGTTCTGTAGTGCCTCCTCCAGATGGAACCACCCTTCGTAGTTCACATCATGATTGAAGTCGAGGTTTACCCGGGTGGCCGGGTCTTGCAATAGGAACCAGCCCGTCTTTGAGATCGTATAGCGCTCTGTCTTCGGGTCTACAAGAACGGTACCGATGCAGAGCGAGGCCTCCAGGAGGCACTTCACAGCATAGTCAGAGAGCCCTGTCTGTCGACATACCTCCTGACGAGTTAACCCATTGTCGGCATCACGGAGCAGGTCGAGTATGCCCCATTTCACCATCAACCGAGATGCCTGGAAGACGACCGGTCCCCAGGCAATAAACTCAGCCAGCCGCTGCGCCTCACGGGCCGACAGCTGTTCTTTGGTGTACACTTTCTCTAAAGCCGGACTTAACTTCATTCCCTAACCTTTCTTATTACTAAAGCCGAATTAGTGCCGCCGAAGCCGAACGAGTTGCTCAGCACGGTGTTCACCTCCATATCGATCGTCTTGGCGGTGATATTCAACTTCTCAGAATACTCGTCAGGCGTCTCAAAGTTGATGTTGGGTGCCACAAACGAGTGCTGCATCATCAAAACAGAATAGACCACCTCCGACGCGCCTGCCATCCAGCACTCATGCCCCGTCATCGACTTTGTCGAACTAATAAGTGCACGCTGGCCCTTAAACATCCGTCCTAAAGCCATCGCCTCATACATATCGCCCTGGAGGGTCGAGGTGGCATGGGCGTTGATATAGTCGATATCATCAAGTGAGATACCAGCATCCTCTACGGCACGGCTCATAGCGAGCACGCTTCCGATGTCACTGGGTTCTGAGATTCCACCACCGTTACTGCTAAAGCCGTAGCCGATGACCTCGGCCAGGATTGTGGCCCCGCGGGCGACGGCATGGTCATAGTCCTCGAGTACGAGGGCTGCAGCACCGCCGCTGGGAATCAGTCCGTCGCGGTCTTTATCGAAGGGCCGGCTGGCCTTCATCGGTTCGTCCATACGCACGGAGAAGGCGTTGAGGGCATCAAATGAAGCCATCGAGTAGTAATTCGTCTCCTGTGCGCCGCCGCAGAGCACCATGTCCTGCAAACCCTGACGGATGAGCATCATACCCAGTCCGATGGAATGGCTGCCGCTGGCACAGGCCGCACTGATAGTGAAGTTCACGCCTCGCAGATGGAAGATTGTACTGAGGTTCATGTTCACCGTTGAGTTCATCGACTGGAAGATCAGCCCGTAGCCCAGCATCGCCGTATCATGCTTCTCGTCCATGATCTTCGATGACTCGATGACGGGCTTTGCCGACGAGTCGTTTCCAAAGATACAGCCCACTTCGTTTTGTCGCAGATAGTCATCGTCGACGCCAGCCTGCTCGAACGCCTGTCGGGCGGCCATATATGCATACTGTGCCTCCTCCGACATGCCTGCACGAGTGTGACGGTCGAGCATCTGCTTGGTGATAACAGGAGTCTCGACGATACCCTTCAGTCCACTGCGATAGCCGTATGTCAGACGGTCTTGGTCAAGGCCGATACCCGACTTTCCTTGATAAAGGGATTCCTTCACCGAGGCCAGGTCTGTGCCCAGACACGACCAGATGCCCATCCCCGTTATGACAACTCTCTTCATCTATAAACCGTAAACTTAAGTATACAGTCCGCCGTTGATATTGATCACTTCACCTGTGATATAAGCAGCCTCGTCTGAGGCGAGGAAGGCAGCCAGTGCAGCCACCTCCTCTGGCGTGCCAAAGCGTCCTGTGGGAATCATCTTCTTCAGTTCGTCTACGGGCAGGCCTTTGGTCATATCGGTCTCGATGAACCCCGGGGCGATAGCATTCACGGTAATATTGCGGGGGGCCACCTCCTGCGCCAGAGCCTTCGTGGCTCCAATAACGGCAGCCTTCGCTGCACTGTAGTTCGTCTGACCCGGCAGACCCTTCACACCCGAGAGCGATGCCATGTTGATGATGCGTCCGCCACGCTTGCGGGGCATCATGTGCTTCAGCAAATGGCGTGTCACATAGAAGTAGCCGTTGAGCGTCGTGTCAAGCACCTTGTGCCAGTCCTCGTCGGGCATCATAAACATCACATTGTCGCGGCGGATGCCGGCATTGTTCACCAGTACACCGAACCAGTCATCGGGATGCAACTGCTCCCACCCTGTCAGCGCCGTCTCGATAGCTTGGGGATCAGAGGTGTCGAAGGGCAGTAGCTCGCACGTGCCACCCTGGGCCTGAATCTCGTCTGCCACACCCTGGGCTGCCTCACGGTTGCTCAAGAAATTAATCACTATCGGCCATCCTGCCGAGGCCAGGCGCAGCGCGATGGCCTTTCCGATACCACGGGATCCACCCGTTATTAATGCATATTTCATTCGTTTTATATTAAAATTTTTGCAAAAGTAAGCATTTTCTTGCAATTATGAATCAAAAAAAGGAATAATTATATGCTTTAATCAGAATTTTTGCTTATCTTTGCCTCAAAATTTGTGCCACTAACCAAATAAAGTCATAATAAATGGAACAACAAAAACGTTACGGTCATTTCGACGACCAGCATCGCGAGTATGTCATCACAGACCCGCAGACCCCGTGGCCTTGGATCAACTATCTGGGCAATGAGGATTTCTTCTCACTCATCAGTAACACCGCCGGCGGCTATTCTTTCTATAAGGATGCCAAGTTTCGCCGCATCACGCGCTATCGCTACAACAACGTGCCCATGGACAACGGCGGCCGATATTTTTACATAAAGGATGGTGATACCGTGTGGAACCCAGGCTGGAAACCATGCAAGACACCGCTCGACTTCTATGAGTGCCGCCACGGCATGAGCTATACACGCATCACGGGCCGTAAGCACGACGTAGAGGCCAGCGTGCTCTTTTTCGTACCGCTGAAGAAATGGTGCGAGGTTCAGAAACTTACACTGAAGAACCAAAGTCAGAAGGTGAAGCAACTGAAACTCTTCTCGTTCGAGGAGTGGTGTCTCTGGAATGCCGCTACTGACATGGAGAATTTCCAGCGTAACTTCTCTACAGGAGAAGTGGAGATCGAGGGCTCAACCATCTATCACAAGACCGAATATCGCGAACGTCGTAACCACTATGCCTTCTACCACGTGAACTCAGAGATACAAGGCTTCGACACCGACCGCGAGACCTTCATAGGCCTCTACAACGAGTTTGCCGACCCGCAGGCCGTCATGGAAGGCCGTCCGCGCAATAGTCACGCTCACGGCTGGAGCCCTATCGCCTCGCACTACATCGAGGTGACATTGCAGCCAGGCGAACAGAAAGACTTCATCTTCCTGCTCGGTTATGTCGAGAACGAACAGGACGAGAAGTTTGAGGCCCCGCAGGTAATCAACAAGAAGAAGGCGCACGCACTGATTGATGAACTCAATACCAACGAGAAGGTTGACAAAGCCTTTGCCGAACTGTGCCAGTACTGGGATGCCCTTTTAAATATATATAAGGTAAAGACCAGCAACGACAAGCTCGACCGAATGGTGAACATCTGGAACCAGTACCAGTGCATGGTCACCTTCAACTTCTCGCGTTCAGCCTCGTTCTTCGAGAGCGGTGTGGGCCGCGGCATGGGCTTCCGCGATTCCAACCAGGACCTCGTGGGCTTCGTCCACCAGATACCACCGCGCGCCCGCCAACGCATCATCGACATCGCTTCCACACAGTTCCCCGACGGTGGCTGCTACCACCAGTATCAGCCGCTCACCAAACGAGGCAACAACGATATCGGAGGCGGCTTCAACGATGATCCCTGCTGGCTCATCTTCGGTACCGTGGCCTACATCAAGGAGTCGGGCGACTTCTCCATCCTCGACGAGATGGTACCTTTCGACAACCAGCCCGGCACCGAGGTGACGCTCTTCGAGCATCTGAAAGTGTCGATGGACCACGTTATTAAGAACCTCGGTCCCCACATGCTGCCCCTCATCGGTCGTGCCGACTGGAACGACTGCCTGAACCTGAACTGTTTCTCGTGGGATCCCAACGAATCGTTCCAGACCACAGAGAATGTCTCCGAGGGCACGAAGGCCGAGAGCCTCATGATCGCAGGCCTTTTCGTCGTCACCGGCAAGGACTACGTCGCTCTCTGCAAGAAGATTGGCAAGACTGATGAAGCCGAGCGTATGCAAAAGGCCGTCGATGCCATGGTCGAGGCAGTGAAGAAGCACGGCTGGGACGGCGAGTGGTATCTCCGTGCCTACGACTTCTACGGCAATAAGATTGGCTCTCACGAGTGCGACGAGGCTAAGATCTTCATCGAGTCGCAGGGCTGGTGTACGATGGCAGAGATCGGTGCCAACGAAGGAATGGTAGCCAAGTCGCTCGACTCGTGCAAGAAGTACCTTGAGTGCGAGCACGGCATGGTACTCAACAATCCCGCTTTCACGAAATACATTTATGAATACGGCGAAATCAGTTCATACCCAGAGGGTTATAAGGAGAATGCCGGTATCTTTTGTCACAATAATCCGTGGGTCATCATCGGCGAGTGCATCGCAGGTCGCGGCAACGATGCCTGGAGCCATTATGCCAAGATTCTACCCTCGTACGTCGAGGAGAAATACCAGACGCTGCACAAGGTGGAGCCCTACGTGAACTGTCAGATGGTAGCCGGTAAGGATGCCTTCCGCCCCGGCGAAGGCAAGAACTCATGGCTCACGGGTACCGCCGCATGGATGTGGTATACCGTGTCGGAGTTCATCCTCGGCATCAAGCCCGACTACGACGGCATCCGCATCGACCCCTGCCTACCCGAGACCGCTGGCGACTACAACGTACAACGTAAGTTCCGCGAGGCCGAGTACGACATCACCATCCACCCCAACGGACAGCAGAAGGGCGTGAAGCAAGTCGTCGTCGACGGTCATCCCATCGACGGCAATGTCATCCCCTATGCGCCCGGCAAGCACATGGTCGAAGTGACGATGTAGGGTGGGCTCATACACATGAACAATAAAACTCGACGATAATGAACAAACGAATGCTGATGGTGGGCGCATGCGCCTCACTCCTGTCACTACTTTCAGCCTCGCTCCTGCTGACGGCTTGTAGCAAACATCCCAGCGAGGAGCTCTCAGCCAAGGCCGCCCAGCTCTTGGAGGACTCCCGCAAAGCGCGAGACTTCCAGCGGATCTTCGCCCAAGCCGACAGTTTGGAGCGCGACGGCAGCCTCACCCAGGCCAGAGCATACTACTGGAGAGGCTATGCCAGCGATCGCACAGACCGTAAACGCATGGCTGAGTTCTACTTCAACACAGGCCTCAGCGCCGCCCTTGCCACCAGCAGCGACGACCCCGATATACTGGCTAAAATCGCCTCGCACCTGACCAACCTGCTTATGGTGCGGGGCGACTACGAGGCGGCCCTCAAGGCAGCTAGGCCGGTCGTCGCCCGATTAGAGGAACTGCAGTGCGACACTACCAGCGACTACGTCAATCTGCTTATCTACATCGGCTGCTGCCAGGCAGGACTCGGCAAGTCGGGCAGCGCCACAGCCGACGGTTTCGACAAGGCCTATCAGAAGCACCTCGACAACGTGAAGAAGAACCACACCGACGAGGCCTACAAGAACGCCATCGCCGGACTCATCAACATCACGCATGCCTTTATCCACACCGAGAACTACCGCGACGGCGAGAGCTGGAACGGTCGTTTCAGCGAGATGCTCAACGAGTATGAGCAGCGCCCAGGCATCGACGGCGACTACGTAGACAAGCAGGTGGCGCGCTACAACCTCTATCAAGCGCAGACGCTTGAGGGACTGGGGCGCACGGTCGAGGCTGCCAAGGCCTTCGACGCCTTCCGCACCACCCAGTTTGCCACCACCCCCGAAGGCCGCATCATGGCCAACGACTACCTCTTCGCCGCCCAGCGATGGGGCGAGGCTGCCGACAACTACCAGAGCCTCGACGCCCTGCTCGCACAGCAGGGAGGCATGAACCTCGAGAACATCCGTGACTTGCTGCTGAAGAAGTACCAGGCCAACCTCCAGGCCGGCCGGCGCGACTCTGCCGCCGCCGTGAGCATGCTCATCTGCGACTCTATCACTGGCGCCTTCGCCAAGGCCAAGCACGTGGATGCCGAGGAGCAGGCTACCATCGTGCGAAAGGTGGAAGAGGTAGGGGCCCAGCAGGTGACCGACGCGCGGCGCAAGCAGCTCGAAGAGCTCTGTTTGTTCGCATTGGTTCTCCTCCTCGTCGTGGGTTATGTCATCTACCGTCGCTACCGCCATCACCTCTTACATAAAGCCCACGACGAACTGCGTGAAGACTACGGACAGCTGGAGGCTACGGCCACCGAACGGTCGCGCACGGCCACCGAGCAGCGCCTCGCCGCAGCCATGCAGGAGTATGTCGCACACCAGCCACAGACACGGCGCGACGACCTCACCCTGCTCGTCGCCCAGACACCTGGCACGATGGCCGGAGGCAGCTTCTGTGAGACCATCCAGCAGGGCAACACCCTACTCTTCGCCATCGGCAGCGCCACAGGCAAGGGGGTAGCCGCTGCCACCACGTCGGCCATGGCGTGGGCACAGTTCCGCACCGCTGCAGCCATCACTTCGGCCCCCGAGACCATCGTCACGGCCGTGAGCGAGGCTATCGCCGACAGCAAGCACCTACCCGTGCGCCTCTTCGTCGGCGCACTCAACCTCACCAACGGTGAGCTCAACTACAGCAATGCCGGTAACAACACGCCGCTGCTCATGGCCGACGAGCTCGCCCTGCTGACCGACGATGACAGCATGCCCGCAGGCTCTCACCTCGGCACCGTCTACAAGGCCTGCACCACCACCCTCGACAAGGGGAAGTTCCTGTTCCTCTATGCCAACGGCGTTGCCGAGGCCACCGATACCAATGGCAAGCCCCTCGGCGACAACCACCTACGCGGCATGGCGCTCCAGACAGCAAAGATCGACCCCAGTCCAGAGCCTTTCTTCAGCCACATCCAGAAAGCCATCGCTGGCTATACCGGCGCCAGACCTCAAGTCAGCGACATCACGTTCATAGTCATCGCCCGCAAATAGAAAAAACTTCCAGGCCCGAGTAAGCATCTTTCCCCTTTCATATTATCCCCTATAAGAGGCTACAATATGAAGGGTAGATGGTACGACGGGAAAACCTAGCACCTTTCTCCTGCACTCCTCACCACGGTAACGAGGCAAAATTAATGCAATTCATTGTAGAAAACTGTACCTGAATCACTCCTCACTATCGAAGAGGTTCTGGATTTCGTTGATCTCATCCGCATCAAACCATTTCGAGAGCTTCTCCTGTGCACTGGCGATGATGTCGGGGTCGACGCCCGTCCATACCTTCTTCAGCACATAGAGCAGCACGGCCAAATCATCGGTGAGTCCGGCGATGGGTATGGCGTCAGGGATGACGTCAAGCGGACTGATCATATATCCAAGGGCACCGATGATGATGGCCTTGTCGGCTTTGCTCACCTTATCGCTCTGCAGCGTATAGTACAAGATAAGGGCGGCATATACCAGCTTGGCACCGGCACGCTTGGCTATACGCGAGACCTTCTCAACAAATTCACTCTGCGAAAATTTGTTGGCGTAATTCATAAAATCGGGTAATTCCATATTCATATTTTCTTTAACTCATAATTCATAATTCACAGTTAGCTGCGCATGCGACAGCAGTAACATATTTTTCATTCTTCATGCTTGTTAATCCTAATCACCCTGATGCCCGTATGGGAGGGATGCTCTTTGAGGTACTGCCAGAGCGTCATGGGCTCCTCTACCACCTTCTTGTGCAGCTGCGAGGCATTGAGCAGGTGGAGGTTGCCGTTGCGCCATACGGCAAAGCCCAGGTGAGCGATGTCGAGACCTGCCTTCTTGCAGGTGATGGCAATGATATCGCCGTCGCGCACGACACGGCGCAACTCGGCGCTCCGTCCGACCCTCGACTTTGGGATGAACCTGAACTTCTGTCCAGACAACTGCTGCTCCATATGCCGGATGCTCTCTACATACGCCGAATGGCGGCGCAGGGCCTGATAGCTCTCGGGATGGCGGCTCATATAGTTGACGCAGACAGTCTGAACATCGGTAAACGGCGGGTTGGGCTGTTGTATCTCGCTGACGAGGCCCGTCGTGGTGTTCTGGGTAATCCATTCCGTGAAGTAATGGATGCGGCTGGGGTATCCGTCGACGACGCCATGGCGATAGCGCATGTCTGTGAGGGCCTTGAGGAAAGCCTGCCAGGAGTACTTCCTGCGATAGGTGCACTGTGTGAGGGCGGTGACCGTCTCTACGAGCGTGGTACAGTCGAGCTGCCGCGTGTTCACCACCAGCCGCTCAACCCCATCGGTCTCGAGCGTATGCGCCACATAGGGCACGCCAAGGAACTGCCGGGCGAAGAACAGCGGGATGGAGGTACCGGCAGGCTGTCGGCGCACCTCGCTAAGCAGGCGGCAGACAGTGATGCTGTCGGACTTCTGGCAGACAGGTGGCTGCACCTTGCCCTGCGCCGCCACCGCCAGAGCAGCCCACACTCCAATCATCATCAACATCAATCTTTTCATAACATCAACCGTTACTTAAAACTTCCCCAGAATCCTATCCATCGCCCAGTTGACGGGTGTGGCTGAGATGCTGGTACACGTACAGACGGAGAGCCCCTGCAGATGCTCAATCACTTGCTTGATGAGCGGGTACTGCACATAAGGTGGGTTTTCGACCATGATATTCTCGTCGCCCTCACTGGTCTGCAGGCGAATGGGGTTATAGTCGAAGACAGAGAAGCTGACGAGCCCCTCGGTGCCGATGATCTCGATACAGTCTTCGCGGGCACTCTCGTGGGCCACATAGCACCACGAGCCGCTACCAGGCACACCGTCCTCGAAACGGAAGCAGGCACTCACGGAGTCCTCTGCCTCATAGTATCCGCCTCTGTTGGCCCTGATGCCGCGCGCCTCGAGGATCACGCCGAACATATCCTGCAGGAGGTCGAGCTGATGGGGCGCCATGTCGTAGAAATAGCCGCCGCCGGCAATCTCGGGCTGCAGGCGCCAGGGCAGCGGCGCGTGGTTGCGGATGGCCTCAGCATCGGCATCGCGCAACGGCTCGGTATATCGTATCTGCACGTTCAGAATCTTCCCTATCCTACCGCTCTGCACTATTTGCTTCACGCGCTGGAAGTAAGGCAGGTATCGGCGGTAGTAAGCCACGAAACAAGGTATGCCCGTCTGCTCAGAGATGCGGTTGATGCGGGCGCAGTCGTCGTAGCTCGCCGCTAGGGGTTTCTCTACATAGACCGGCTTGCCGGCCTTCATGGCCATGATGGCGAAGGTGGCATGGCTGGCCGGCGGGGTGGCCACGTAGACAGCATTCACGTCGGGATCGTCGATGAGCTCCTGCGCATCGGTGTACCATTTCCTGATGCCATGCTCCTCGGCATAAGCGCGCGCACGCCGTTTGGTGCGACTCATCACCGCCACGACGTGCGAGCCCTCGACCTCGCTGAAGGCCGGGCCGCTCTTACGCTCCGCCACGTCGCCGCAACCGATGAATCCCCATTGTAATATCTTCATATGTGTGCGTTACCATTATATTTGGGTGCAAAGATAAATATTTTAATTGAACATCGAACATTGAACATTGAACATTTTAAATACGTTTTAATTAAATTAACGTACTCTGCGGCAAGAAAATCGATAAACGTCTATCATAAATCGTAAATAATCACTATCTTTGCACGCAAAAAACAACAAGCAATATGGAAAAAGACAAGGACGACATCCTTCTGAAAGACCGTAGCAGCAGGGGCTGCATCAGCGCCGGCTACCGTCTGTACATGTCAAACTTCAAGCGCATCTTCCACTCCTCGTGGCTAGCAGCCATCGCATTTGCGGTGGTGACGAGCATTGGCGGCACGATGATGATCCTGCGGCCGCAGCTGGCCCTGGTCATCCTGACGGTAACCTCGATCATCGAGGCACTGTTCATCACCTACGGCTTCACGGTGTTGAAGCAGCATCAGCAGGCAGGCACCATCGGCTGCCCCCCCCACTGGTACAGTTTCGATACCCAGATTTTCGTCAGGACGCTGAAGGCCTGGCTCTGCATGATTGCTATCGTATTCGTCGTCGGCGTGGTTATAGGATTTGCCAGCGTGCTGGTGGGCAAGTTCCTATCGACCTACACGGCCCTCGGCACTACACTGCTGATGGTGCTGGTGGCAACGGTCTTCGCCCTGCCACTTTTCTATACCTACATCCGCTATATCCTGACCGACGGCACGGGTTTCTGGCGCACCATCGCCAGCCACTACGGCACTGGGCTGCGCCGATGGGGATTCATCTTCCTCGTGATCTTCATGACAACACTCATCGGATGGGTGTGTTATATCATAACCTCGCTCCCCGCCATCATCCTGTCGATGGCAGGCAACGAGGCGAACATGGGTTTGCTGGCCGGCGACCCCAACGGCCTGCCCTCCTACATCGGCTGGATGTCTGCGATCGTGTTCCTCTTAATCGGGTTCATACAGGCCTACGTACTGCTGTCGTTCCTCTTCCCATTATACTATATGTATGGCGCGATAGAAGCCCACGAACAAGAGAAGAACAAATTTAACAAATCATCGTTATGAAAAGAATCCTCTTTATCGACCGCGACGGCACCCTCATCAAGGAGCCGGCCGACGAACAAATCGACGCCTTCGAGAAACTAACATTCGTGCCAGGCGTGATACGCAACCTTGCATTCATCCGCGAAAAGCTCGACTTTGAGTTTGTCATGGTGAGCAACCAGGATGGTCTAGGCACCGAGGCCTTCCCCGAAGACACCTTCTGGCCAGTACACAACTTCATTATTCAGACGCTGGCAGGCGAAGGCATCACCTTCGACGCGGTACTCATCGACCCCCACTTTCCCGAGGACAACGCTCCCACGCGCAAGCCTGGCATCGGCATGGTGGAGAAATATCTGAACAATCCCGACTACGACATCGCCAACTCGTACGTGATCGGCGACCGCGAGACTGATAGAATCTTTGCTCGAAACATCGGCTGCAAATCTCTGATTCTGAGCGACGAATATATGTCATGGAGTAAAATAGCAGAACTACTGTTTGCCGGTGAGCGCACTGCCGAGATCAAACGCACAACGAAGGAAACCGATATCCACGTTAAGGTGAATCTCGACGGTACGGGCCGCTGTGACATCGAAACCGGACTGGGATTCTTTAACCACATGCTGGAGCAGATAAGCAAGCATGGCATGATAGACCTTACAATCCACACTAAGGGCGACCTCGACGTGGATGAGCACCACACGATAGAAGACACGGCCATCGCCTTGGGCCAGTGCCTGCTGACGGCCCTGGGCAGCAAGCGCGGCATCGAGCGCTACGGCTACAGCCTACCCATGGACGACTGTCTTTGCAGCGTCGCCCTCGACTTCGGCGGCCGTCCTTGGCTGGTATGGGATGCCACCTTCAAGCGCGAGAAAATCGGAGAGATGCCAACCGAAATGTTCTTACACTTCTTCAAGTCGCTGAGCGATGCGGCGAAGATGAACCTGAACATCAAGGCCGAAGGCGAGAACGAACACCATAAGATAGAAGGCATCTTCAAGGCCCTGGCACGGGCGATAAAAATGGCCGTAAGGCGCGACATCTACCACTATGAGCTGCCCTCAACGAAAGGATTGTTATAGATTTCTGACGAAAATTTGGCCGTTTCAGAAATTATTCGTAACTTTGCAGCCCATTATATAAATAAGGTAAAGAGATGATAACAGTAACAAATCTGCAGATACAGTTTGGAAAGAAGATCCTGTATAAGGACGTCAACTTGAAATTCACGAGTGGTAACATCTACGGCATCATCGGCGCCAACGGTGCCGGCAAATCGACCCTGCTCCGCGCCATCAGCGGCGAACTGGAGCCCAACAAGGGAACGGTGGAGATGCAGCCGGGTGAGCGCCTGAGCGTGCTGGAGCAGGACCACTTCAAATACGACCAATACTCCGTGATGGACACAGTACTGATGGGGCATAAGCCCATGTGGGACAACATGAAGGAGCGCGAAGCCCTCTACAGCAAGGCCGAGATGAGCGAGGAAGACGGTAACCGTGCCGCCGAGTTGGAGATGGCCTTCGCCGAAATGAACGGCTACGAGGCCGAGAGCGAGGCAGCCCAGCTACTACAGAACCTCGGTGTGAAAGACAGTCAGCACTACAAGCAGATGGCCGAGATCTCGAACAACGAGAAGGTGCGCGTGATGCTGGCCAAGGCCCTCTTCGGGCGCCCAGACAACCTGTTGCTTGACGAGCCCACCAACGACCTCGACCTCGACACCGTGCAGTGGCTCGAGGAATACTTGTCGAACCTGGAGCAGTGCGTTCTCGTGGTGAGCCACGACCGTCACTTCCTCGACGCCGTGTCGACACAGACCGTCGACATCGACTTCGGAAAGGTGACACTTTTCTCGGGTAACTACTCATTCTGGTACGAGAGCTCACAGTTAGCCCTACGCCAGGCCCAGAACCAGAAGCTCAAGGCCGAGGAGAAGAAGAAACAGCTGGAGGAGTTTATCCGCCGCTTCTCTGCCAATGTGGCAAAGTCGAAACAGACAACCTCGCGCAAGAAGATGCTGGAGAAGTTGAACGTAGAAGAGATCACGCCGTCGACCCGTAAGTACCCCGGCATTATCTTCCAGATGGAGCGCGAGCCGGGCACACAGATCCTTGAGGTGGAAGGACTGAAGGCTGTCGATGCAGACGGAACGGTGCTCTTCGATGACGTGACCTTCACCATCGAGAAGGGACAGAAGACCGTTTTCCTCTCGCACAACCCCAAGGCCATGACCGCCCTCTTCGAGATCATCAACGGCAACCGCGAGGCCGATGCAGGCACCTACAAATGGGGCGTGACCATCACCACAGCCTATCTGCCACTCGACAACACGTCGTTCTTCCAGAGCGAGATGAACCTCGTAGACTGGCTCTCACAGTGGGGTCCGGGCAACGAGGTGACGATGAAGTCGTTCCTCGGACGCATGCTCTTCAAGGAAGAGGATGTGCTGAAGCACGTCAACGTACTCTCTGGCGGCGAGAAGATGCGGTGCATGATTGCCCGCATGCAGCTGAAGAACGCCAACTGCCTCATCCTCGACACCCCGACAAACCACCTCGACCTTGAGAGCATCCAGGCCTTCAACAACAACCTGATACAGTTTAAAGGCAATATCCTCTTCGCCTCGCACGACCATGAGTTCATCAACACCGTGGCCGACCGCATCATCGAACTGACGCCGAAGGGCACCATCGACAAGCTGATGAGCTACGACGACTATATTTACGACGAGCAGATCAAGGCAAAGAAAGAAGAGCTCTACGCCTGATGGCACAGAATTTGCATAGACACTTGCAGTGTAATTAAATCAAAGCTATTATGACAGAAAAAGATATTCAAATTGAAGACGAGGAGACGAAAAAAGAGGCTCCTGTCAACGATGCTGACAAAGAGGCAGAAAAGAACGTAAGTGAAAAGGCCAGCGCCGACACTCAAGAAGAAGAAGAGCAGGACTCGCTTGAGAAGGCCCAGAAGGAGATAGAAGAGCTGAAGACCCAACTGCTCTACAAGGCAGCCGAATTCGACAACTACCGTAAACGCACGCTCAAAGAGCGGGCCGAGCTGATACTCAACGGCGGTGAAAAATTCATCACGGCAGTGCTGCCCATCATCGACGACATGGAGCGCGCCATCGACAACGGCGAGAAGACCGACGACCCCGAGGTGCTGCGCGAGGGCATGATCCTGATTCACCAAAAATTCATGAAGACCCTTGAAGCCCAAGGCGTGACGAAAATCGACACCGAGAACGCCGATTTCGACACTGACGTGCACGAGGCCGTAGCCATGGTGCCAGGCATGGGCGACGACAAGAAGGGCAAGGTAATCGACTGCCTGCAACAGGGATACAAACTAAACGACAAGGTGATCCGTCACGCGAAGGTTGCCGTAGGACAGTGATAATTGACAATAGACAATTTAATGGCACAGAAAAGAGACTACTACGAGGTACTTGGGGTCGAGAAGACCGCCTCGGAAGACGAGATCAAGAAGGCATACCGCAAGATAGCCATCAAGTACCACCCCGACCGCAATCCGGGTGACAAGGAAGCAGAGGAGAAATTCAAGGAGGCCGCAGAGGCCTATAACGTGCTGCACGACCCGAAGACCCGCCAGCAGTACGACCAGTTCGGCTTTGCCGGTCCTGGCTCGGGCGGATTCGACTTCAGCGGATTCGGAGGTGCCTCGATGAACATGGACGACATCTTCTCAATGTTCGGCGACATCTTCGGCGGTCACGGTTTCGGAGGCTTCGGCGGTTCGCGCCGCCCGCAGCAGCATCGCGGCAGCGACCTCCGCCTGAAGGTGAAGCTTTCGCTGGAAGAGATCAACAAAGGCGTTACAAAGAAGTTCAAGGTGCGCAAGGATGTCCCCTGCCCCCACTGCAGCGGCTCTGGAGCCGAGGCCGGCAGTGGCAAGGAGACCTGTCCCACCTGTCACGGACAGGGTGTCATCACCCACACCACGCAGAGCATCTTCGGCATGATGCAGCAGCAGAGCATCTGCCCCACCTGCAACGGTGAGGGCCAGGTGATCAAGAACAAGTGCAAGCACTGTGGTGGCACCGGTATCGAGAAAGGCGAGGAGGTCGTCGAAATCAATATCCCCGCAGGTGTGGCAGAGGGCATGGTGGTGAACGTACCCGGCAAGGGAAATGCAGGCAAGCACAATGGCATCAACGGCGACATCCAGGTATTTATCGAGGAAGAAGACCATGACACCTTCATCCGCGATGGCAACGATCTGATCTACAACCTGCTGCTTGACTTCCCCACGGCGGCCTTAGGCGGCGACATCGAGATTCCGACCATCGAAGGATCGAAGCTGAGGGTGAAACTGGAGAACGGCACCCAGCCCGGCAAGACACTCCGGCTGCGCGGCAAAGGTCTGCCTGCAGTGCAGGGCTATGGTAGCGGCAAGGGCGACCTCGTGGTAAACATCAGCGTGTATGTACCACGTACACTCAACCGTGAGGAGAAGCAGGCCATCGAGTCATTCCGCAACAGCGACAATTTCAAGGGTGACAAGCAGACCAAGGACTCCATCTTCCAGAAGTTCAAGAACTATTTCAATTAAGACTCCGATTATCATATAAAAAAATCCAGCCAGAAAGATGTCCTACCAAGAGACGTGCGAATACCTTTTCAATGCCATGCCGATGTTCGAACGGCAAGGTGCAAACGGCTATAAAGAGGGGCTCGGCAACTCGTTAGCCCTCGATAAGCATTTCGGCCATCCCCACAAGAACTTCCTCACCATCCACGTGGCGGGGACAAACGGGAAAGGATCGTGTTCGCATACCCTCGCCGCCATCCTGCAGATGTGCGGCTACAAGGTGGGACTCTACACCTCACCCCATTTGGTGGACTTCAGTGAGCGCATACGTATCAACGGACAGCCGATATCCGAAGAGTATGTCGTCAACTTCGTTGAGCAGGAGAAAGCATTCATCGAGTCGATACATCCCTCGTTCTTTGAGGTGACCACCGCGATGGCCTTCAAGTACTTTGCCGACATGAAGGTGGACATCTCCGTCATCGAGGTGGGACTGGGTGGCAGACTCGACTGCACCAATATTATTACCCCAATCCTGTCGGTTATCACGAATATCGGGATGGATCACACGCAGTTCCTGGGATCCTCGCTCGAACAGATCGCCAGCGAGAAGGCCGGCATCATCAAGGCCGACGTGCCCGTGGTTGTCGGCGAGACGACGCCAGAGACGCGCGCCGTCTTCGAGGCGTTCGCCACGGAACTCCACGCACCCATCACCTTCGCCGAGAGCAAGTCGGAGGTCATCGGCAGCACGTGCTCGGAGAAAGGCATCATCTATCAGACACAGCACTTCGGCATCCTAAAGGGTGAGCTGGCAGGAACATATCAGGTAAAAAACACCAATACCGTGCTCTGTGCCGTCAGACAGCTGGAGAAGCTCGGCTTCATGCATCCCGTCAACTGTGCTCCCGACAAGGAGTGCCAGAACAAGGAAGTGAGAGAAGGCTTTAAGGACGTGTGCATGCTGACGGGCCTGTGTGGCCGCTGGCAGACGGTGTGCGAGAAGCCAAGGACCGTCTGCGATACTGGCCACAACCTGCCTGGCTGGGAATACCTGAGCAAACAGCTCGCCACGATCACGTGTCGGAAGATGCATATCCTCTTCGGCATGGTCGACGACAAAGACATAGAAGGGGTGATGGCACTATTGCCAAAGGATGCCATCTATTACTTTACAAAATCCAGCACGAAAAGGGCTATCTCGGAGAATATCCTGAGTCTCTACGGCCAGCAACTGGGTCTGCAAGGGAAGAGCTTCAGCAACGTTGTCAATGCCTACAACAGCATCAGAGACGCCGCCGAAGATGACGACTTTGTGTTCATTGGAGGTAGCAGTTACGTGGTGGCAGACTTCCTAAAGAACTGCATTTAGCGTTTTTTAATACATCTAAAACATTTTTTTTAGCGTTTCATTCGTTCATTTGCTTTTTTTTCTGTTACTTTGCAAAAAAATATAGTAACTAAAGACATATTTTTATGGCAAACACAACAGAAACAGCGAATGCATGTGGTCTGAAGCGCGAAAACTTCCAGGCCACCATTAATGGTAAGAAAACCGATTTGTACATCCTAAGGAACCGTAAAGGTTTCGAAGTAGCCATTTCTAATTATGGCGGTGCCATCTGTGCTATCATGGTGCCAGACAAAGACGGTAACGTAGGTAACGTGATCCAGGGTCACGACAGTATCCAACAGCTCACAAGTGGTAAGGAGCCTTATCTCTCCACGCTTATCGGTCGCTGGGGTAACCGTATCTGCAAAGGACAATTCACGCTGAACGGCAAGGACTATCAGCTGGCCCTCAACGACGGTCCCAACCATCTTCACGGAGGTAGTGTCGGTTTCAATGCCAAGGTGTGGGATGCCCGTCAGATGGGTCCCCGCTCACTGGCACTTCACCGTATCTCTTCCTATGGTGAGGAAGGTTACACAGGAGAGCTCGACGTCACAGTGGAGTTTACCTTCACAGACCTAAACGAGCTCGTCATCGAGTACATGGCTACCACGAACAAGAAGACAATCGTAAACCTGACCCACCACGCTTTCTTCTCACTGTCGGGTACGGCCGATCCCACCCCGACCATCGAGGACCAGATCTGCGAGATCAATGCAGACTTCTATCTGCCTACCGACGCCACGGCTATCCCCACGGGTGAGATTCTGAAGGTGGAAGGCACACCGTTTGACTTCCGTCAGCCGAAGACTTTCGGCCAGGACATCA
The DNA here is from genome assembly GCA_946548085.1 of uncultured Prevotella sp. Taxonomy (GTDB): domain Bacteria; phylum Bacteroidota; class Bacteroidia; order Bacteroidales; family Bacteroidaceae; genus Prevotella. The sequence continues at coordinate 36,116 of CAMNPN010000123.1, forward strand.
ATGCCGACAACGAGCAGATAAAGTTCGGTAAAGGCTACGACCACAACTACGTGCTGAACAAGCGCGAGGAAGGCGAGCTGAGCTTCGCTGCCAGAATCACCGACCCGAAGAGCGGCCGTACACTGGAGTGCTACACCACAGAACCGGGCATGCAGCTCTATACCGCTAACTATGCAAGCGGCTATAAGGGTGCAAATGGCTGCACATTCCCTTACCGCTCAGCCGTATGTCTGGAGACACAGCACTTCCCCGACACACCTAACCGTCCGTACTTCCCCAGTGTCATTCTGAGACCGGGCCAGACCTACAAGCACAAGACGATTTATCGTTTCGGTGTTGTAGAGTAATTCTACCGACATAAAGAACAGAAACAGACATTATTATGAGCAATCAAAAATCGAACGGAAGTATCATCGCAATCATTACGATGATGTTCCTGTATGCCATGATTTCGTTTGTAACGAATCTTGGTGCACCTATCGGTGTCATCTGGAAGAACCAGCCGGAAATCGGCGGCTCCAACGTGCTTGGCATCATGGGTAACTTCATGAACTTCTTCGCCTATCTATTCATGGGTATCCCCGCAGGAAAGATGCTGACGAAGGTAGGTTATAAGAAGACGGCCCTGATCGGTATCGCTGTGGGTTTCATCGGCGTACTCATCCAGTATTTGTCAGGCTTCTCAGGCGGCATCCCCGGCTTCTGCATCTACCTCTTTGGTGCATTCATCTCCGGCTTCTCCGTCTGCATCCTGAACACCGTGGTGAACCCCATGCTGAACCTGCTTGGCGGCGGTGGAAACCGTGGTAACCAGCTGAATATGATTGGCGGTACGCTCAACTCGCTCGCCGGCACGATGACCCCGATGCTCGTGGGTGCACTCATCGGCACCGTTACGGCCGCCACGCAGATGGCAGACGTCAATCTGGTGATGTATATCGCCATGACAGTCTTCGCCGCTGCCTTCGTGGCCCTGATCTTTATCCCCATTCAGGATCCTGAGATGGGTAAGGTGACCGCAGAGACGGTGTTTGAGCACTCGCCCTGGTCGTTCCGTCACTGCCTGCTTGGTGTGATCGCCATCTTCGTGTACGTAGGTGTCGAGGTGGGTATCCCCGGAGGTCTGAACTTCTATCTGTCTGACACGACAACCAATGGTGCCTGGGTGAATCCCGACGCCGTCACTAATGCCGCCACCATCGGCGGTGCCGTGGCTGCCATGTACTGGCTGCTGATGCTCGTGGGACGCCTCTGCTCCAGTTTTATCGCAGCCAAGGTGTCGTCGCGTCAACTGATGCTCATCGCAACCTTCGCTGGCATGATCCTCATCCTGGCTGCCATCATGATTCCGAAGACCGTCACGGTGAGCATGCCTCTGATTTCCATCCTCGAAGGAACGGTAACTTCGACAGTGGTGCCCCTGAGCGCCCTGTTCCTCGTACTCTGCGGCTTGTTTACCTCCGTGATGTGGGCCTCTATCTTCAACCTGGCAACAGAGGGTCTTGGCAAATACACGGCTCAGGCTTCAGGCATTTTCATGATGATGGTGGTTGGCGGCGGTGTACTGCCGGTAGTACAGAATTTCTTTGCTGACATCTTTGGATATATGCCCAGCTATTTCGTATATCTCATTGCGATGGCATACATGTTCTACTATGCTCTTATCGGCTGTAAGAACGTTAACAAAGACATTCCCGTTGATTGATATTTTAATCCTATATAAACTATACTTGAATTATGGACATTGAATATGTAAGAAGCCGTTTCATCAAGCACTTTGATGGAAAGACCGGCAATGTATATGCATCCCCAGGACGTATAAACCTCATTGGCGAGCACACCGACTACAATGGTGGCTTCGTATTCCCGGGCGCAGTAGACAAAGGCATCATGGCTGAGATGCGCGCCAACGGCACTGAAGACACGGTGATGGCTTATGCCATCGACCTGAAGGATCGTGTAGACTTTAAACTGAGCGACCCCAACGGTCCGAAAGCCTCATGGGCACGCTACATCTACGGTATTGCCTTGGAGATGAAAAAGTTAGACGTTCCTGTTAAAGGCTTCAATATCGCCTTTGCCGGTGATGTACCCTTGGGTGCAGGCATGTCGTCGTCAGCCGCTATGGAGAGTTGCTTCGCCTGCGGACTCAACGATATCTTTGGCGATAACAAAGTGAGCCAGTGGGATATGGTCTTGGCCGGTCAGGCTACAGAGCACAATTACTGTGGCGTGAACTGCGGTATTATGGACCAGTTCGCCTCGGTCTTCGGCAAGGCAGGTTGCCTGATGCGCCTCGACTGCCGTAGCCGTGAGTTCGAGTACTTCCCCTTCAAGCCCGACGGCTACCGCCTTGTGCTCCTCGACTCTGTTGTGAAGCATCAGCTTGCCGGCTCTCCTTACAACGACCGTCGTCGCTCGTGCGAGAACGTGGTGAAGCACATCGCCGCTAAGCATCCCGAAGGAAAGTTCGAGACCCTGCGCGATTGTACATGGGAACAGCTCGACGAGGTCCGCGCAGAGGTAGGTGAAGAAGACTATAAGCGTGCCAAGTTCGTTCTCGGAGAGAAAGACCGTGTGCTGGCTGTCTGCGACGCTCTGACCGAAGGCGACTACGAGAAAGTAGGTGAGATGATGTATCAGACTCACGAAGGCCTCTCGAAAGACTACGAGGTATCGTGCGAAGAGCTTGACTTTCTGAACGACATTGCCAAAGAGAATGGCGTGACGGGCTCGCGCATCATGGGCGGCGGCTTCGGTGGCTGCACCATCAACCTCGTGCGCAACGATCTCTACAAGAAGTTTGTGGAGGACGCCAAGAAACGGTTCAACGAAAAGTACGGCCACGAGCCAAAGGTCTACGATGTAATTATCGGCGACGGCTCGCGTAAACTCTGCTGAAAACGCAGCAATTAAACTAAAAATAAGTTAAATATCGGCATAAAGTGTTATATTTACACTTTATGCCGATTATTTATTGCATAAACTATTGTATAATTCAAATATTAATTGTAATTTTACACCCAAATTAAAGACTATAACATCAATTAAACTTAAAACGTATCAAAATGAAAGTACTTAAAGGTATGATTATGGGACTGGGCGCTATAACGCTTATGTTCTCGGCCTGTGAGAAAAAGGAGCAGGCACCACAACTGACAGCATCAGGCTTAGACGTTGCCAAGTTTGACACAACCATCCAAAACAAGCCCGTGAAACTGTACACCCTGAAGAATGCCAACGGCATGGAGGTATGCATCACGAACTACGGCGGTCGCATCGTATCGCTGGTGGTACCCGACAAGGACGGTAAGCCCACGGACGTTGTATTAGGCTTTGACAACATCGCCCAGTATGCCGACACACTCAACAGCCCATCCGACTACGGATCAAGTGTAGGCCGTTATGCCAACCGCATCAAGGAAGGTAAATTCACCCTCGGCGACAATACCTACCAGTTGAAGAAGAACGACGGTCCGAACTGTCTCCACGGCGGTGGAACCACGGGCTGGATGAATCAGGTGTATGACGCCGAACAGATCGGCGACTCTATCCTGAAGTTGACGATCGTCGCTGCCGACGGTGAAAACGGATTCCCCGGAAAGGTGATGGCGGTGACGACCTACAAGGTGACTGCCGACAACACGCTCGACATGACTTGGACGGCAGAGACTGATAAGCCGACTATCATCAATCAGACCAACCACAACTACTACAACCTCAGCGGCGACTTCACGCAACCCGGCTACGATCAGGTGCTCTATGTGAATGCCGACAACTTCACCCCAAGCGACAAACTCTACATCCCCACGGGTGAAATTAAGCCTGTAGAAGGAACCCCGATGGACTTCCGTACCCCCCACGCCATCGGCGACAGCATCCACTCCGACTTCGACCAGATTCAGAATGCCACGGGCTATGACCACAACTTCTGCCTGAATACCTATAAAGACGGAAAGGGCGACGACACGCAAGTATGCGCTAGCCTTTATTCGCCGAAGACCGGCATCTTCATGGAGATGTACACCAACGAGCCGGGCGTACAGGTTTACAGCGGAAACTTCCAAGGTGTGGGTAAGGATGCGAATATCGTCCGCAAACTTGGCCTGAAATATCCGAAACATGTAAGCGTATGCCTCGAGAGCCAGAAGTATCCCGACTCTCCCAACCACCCCGAGTGGGTTCAGCCAACACTGAATCCCGACGAGAAATACTACAGTCACGCAGCATATAAGTTCTCGATTAAATAATCACTAACATTAATATAATTAAACAGTTATGAATTGGAGTTCAAATGAATTCATCTGGCTCGACTGGGTAGTCCTGGCCGTAGGCCTATTAGGAGTGGTGGCAGCTGTATGGTATGCCATCTGGAAAGACAAGAAAACCCAACAGGGCGAAGACTCTTCGGCTTACCTCTTCGGTAAGGGTGAGCCATGGTATGTCATCGGTATGGCCATTTTTGCAGCCAACATCGGATCTGAGCACCTTGTAGGTCTCGCCGGCACCGGTGCAAAGGATGGTGTGGGTATGGCCCACTGGGAGATGCAGGGATGGATGATCCTGATCCTCGGCTGGCTTTTCGTGCCCTTCTATCAGCTGCTCATCAACAAGATGGGTAAGATTATCACGATGCCCGACTTCCTGAAGTTCCGCTACACCCAGCGTACCGGCTCGTGGCTCTCTATCATCACCCTCGTGGCCTATGTGCTGACGAAGGTCTCTGTGACGGCCTTTACCGGTGGTATCTTCTTCAAGTACCTCCTGGGCATACCGTTCTGGTATGGTGCCATCGGCCTGATTGCCATCACAGCCATCTTCACCGTCTTCGGTGGCATGAAGGGTGTGATGACCCTGTCGTCTATCCAGACACCTATTCTTATTATAGGATCGTTCCTGGTACTCTTCCTCGGTCTCTCTGCCCTCGGCGACGGTAGCATCTCCCAGGGATGGACCAACATGATGGCTGCCTGTAACGCCGCTCACGATGGCTACGGCACCACCCACATGTTCCACACCGATCCGGGCGACCCGATGTATCCGCAGTTCCCAGGTTACGTCGTATTCCTCGGTGCCTCCATCATCGGCTTCTGGTACTGGTGTACCGACCAGCACATCGTTCAGCGTGTACTCGGTCAGGTGCCTGGCGAGGACAATAAGGTTGTGATGGCACGTGCCCGCCGTGGTACTATCGCCGCCGGTTTCTTCAAGATCCTCCCCTGCTTCATGTTCCTCATCCCCGGTATGATTGCCTATGCACTCTCGCTGAAGACAGGTAGCGGCATCGAGATGGATATCACCAACCACGAGTCTACCGACGGTGCCTTCGCCATGATGGTGAAGAACATCCTGCCTGCCGGTATCAAGGGTATCGTGACCATCGGTTTCGT
>CAMNPN010000124.1 GCA_946548085.1 uncultured Prevotella sp.
GCCAAAGAAGGCTATGTCGTCAAAGACGATATCGAATTCGGCTCGGCCAACATCATCCCCCTCTGGGCTTTCGGGTTGTTGTATTAATGAGCAAATGAGGAATTACACTATCCTTTATTAATCAGAAATGACGGTTCTGGTTGTATAATCGTTGAAATAAAAAAGGCTTATTGACGTTATTTAAGGTGTGAGGTTGCCTTTATTTGCAGGAAAAGTTGTAACTTTGCAGCGAAAAGTTGCATCCTAACGATTAGGTAGTTTTTTTGATTTAATAATTTAAGGCGCAAGAACGATAACCAATTATGAAGAAAAGACAGTATGAGCAGCCTTCGATAAAAAACAACAGATATGGCATCAAAGAACGAATTAATAGAGGTGCTAAACGAGTACAAACGACTCGGAATCGCTGATCAGATAGACTACGACAAGTTCTGTCTCTATTCGCTTATTACCCATTCTACCGCTATTGAAGGTTCGACAGTTCACCCCTGGGTAGATGGCAATGGCAGAATGTCCCGACTCGTCATGAACCATCTGCAATTTGAATATGGTTTGATTCCAGTAAAGGTCAACAAGGAGGATAAGGCAGAGTATATTCAGGCCTTGATTCAATCCCGTGAACACGATTCGATGGGACCATTCCGAGAGTTTATGCTACAGGAACACATCAAGAATCTTCGCAATGAGATTGACAATTTCCATCAGTCACAAGAAGGTGGACAGAAAACCGGAAAGGTAGACAGAAAAGGTGGACAGGAAACGCGCGACGCTATCCTGCAGATGATTCGTGAGGATGCACATGTTTCCTCGTCAAAGATGGCTGAGCGCTTAGGTATCAATCGCAGTGCCGTCAGCAAGCATCTCAAGAAAATGCAAGACGCTGGTGACATTAGAAGAGAAGGACCAGATAAAGGTGGTAAATGGGTAATAATAAAGTAATTATGGCAGCAGGAAAGTGGATAGGAGGATTCATCGGCTGGATGGCCGGAGGCCCGTTGGGGGCTCTGGCAGGGTATCTTGTCGGCTCGTTGTTCGACTCGATGCTCGACGGGGTGAACTCTCCGGATAATTCAGGCACGTGGGGCTCAGGCTCTCAGCGTGACTATAGTCAGCAGCGTTCGTATCAGGACTTTAACGAGGCCTATCAGCGGGCTTATCGTCAGCGGCAGCAGCAGGGACAGCGCAACAGTTTCCTGTTCTCGCTGCTGGTGCTCTCCTCTTATATTATTAAGGCCGACGGCAAGGCGATGCACTCGGAGATGGAACTGGTGCGCCAGATGCTCCGTCAGAACTTCGGACAGGATGCCGTCAGTCAGGGCAATGAGATCCTGAACAAACTCTTCGACGAGCAGAAGCGTGAGGGCTGGACGCAGTTCAAGCAGACCGTGCGCCAATGCTGCGGACAGATCAACCAGCAGATGGACTATTCGCAGCGGCTGCAGTTGCTGAACTATCTGGTGATGGTGGCTCAGGCTGACGGCCGTGTGCCTCAGAGCGAGATTGCGGCCCTGAAGGAATGCGCCCAGTGGCTGGGGATGTCGGCCTCGGAGGTTGACTCGATGCTGCATCTGCAAGGCGACACGCTGGAGGATGCCTATAAGGTGCTGGGTGTCAGTCCGAATGCTACCGATGACGAGGTGAAGAAAGCCTATCGCAAACTGGCACTGGAGCATCATCCCGACAAGGTGGCAGCCCTGGGCGAGGATGTGCGCAAGGCGGCTGAGAAGAAGTTCCAGGAGATCAATGCGGCTAAGGACCGTATCTGGAAGGCAAGAGGACTATAATAAGCCATTGTTCAGACCCCCTCTGACTCCCCCTAACTTAGGGGGAGAAACAATTACTCTTGTGATTTTCAATCAAAATTGCCAGCGGCTGGGCAACTGCCTGTCGGGCCATAGATGTTTGGCATACTGATAGTGGTAGAGTTCGTAGAGTCGTGTCAGCCGCGTCAGTCGTTGTCTGAAGGCCTCGAAGTTTTTACGCTCAGGCTGTGTCCATTGCACTTCTGCGAGGGCTGCCATACGGGGCAAGGCCTGATACTCCACCATACCTTCCGTCAGCAGATACTCAGACCACAGGTTGGCCTGGGTGCCGAGGATGTGGCGCTTGGCTTCTGCCGATAGGGAGTCGGGGGCAGGCTCAAGGGTGTAGACCTTCTCGACGGGGATGAACCCGCCACAGCGGGTGGGCTCGAACTGCGCCTCTTCCGACTGCAGATAGTCGAAATAGACGTGTGTGGTGGGTGCCATCACGACATCATGGCCCAGTTCGGCGGCCTTGGCTCCCGGGGCCGTACCTCGCCACGACATGATCATCGCATCCTGAGGGGCATTGTTATCCAGGAGTTCATCCCAGCCCAAGGCCCGTCGATGATGGGCCGTGAGGAAGTCGAAGACCCGTTTGGTGAAATAGCCCTGTCGGGTCAGGCCGCCGAGTTGCATGGCCTGACACTTTGGACAGGCATCCCATTTGGCGGTAGGTGTCTCGTCGCCACCGATATGGATCACCTCTGACGGGAAGATGTCCATGATCTCAGCCAGTACGCCCTCCACGAAATCATACACTTTCGGATTGCCGACGCAGAGCACGTCGGTATACACTCCCCAATAATGTCCCACCTGATAAGGACCGCCTGTACAACCCAGTTCGGGGTAGCAGGCCAGGGCTGCGAGCATGTGGCCGGGCATGTCGATCTCCGGGATGATGGTGATGTGGCGTTCTTGGGCATATCGAACGATGTCGCGCGCTTCCTCCTGAGTGTAGTAGCCCCCGTGGGGGATGCCGTCGTCGAGGTCGGAGTTGGTGCCGAGGATGGTGCCGGAACGTTGTGATCCGATGGTCGTCAGTTCAGGATATTTCTTGATTTCGATGCGCCAGCCCTGATCATCCGTCAGATGCCAGTGGAAGCGGTTCATGTTGTGGAGCGCCAGGAGGTCGATGAACTTCTTCACGAAATCCACAGAGAAGAAATGACGCGAGCAGTCGAGGTGCATGCCTCGCCAACTGAAGCGTGGGGCGTCTGTAATAACTGTAGGAGGCAGGAGGGCTCCTTCGTTCACAGCCTTCCTTAGGGTCTGAACGCCATAGAACACCCCAGCGGCAGAGCCTCCCTGGATGGTTATGCCCTTCCGGCTGACAGTGAGGACATAGCCCTCCGTTTCTTTCACGTCAGGATGGATGGCCAGTTCGATATAACGCACTTTTTTCGTCCGCTTCTGCGCCAACTGCAGGTTCATGGCTGTAACCTCTTTCAGGTATTGTTGCAGGAACTCCGCTTCGCTTTGCAGGTCTGGAGTAGACAGAATCTCAACGGTTTCGTCAAGAACAAACGGTTCCCCTTTCTGCATCGTAATGCTTTGTGGCAGGGGCACCACCTCGTAATTAGCAGGATGCCCTGCCAGTGCCCTTGCCGGGCTAAATGATAACAGACACATGATCAGTGATATACCTATCAGATGTCTTCCGCCTATTCTTGTAATCATCTATAAACTATAAACTTTAAACTATAAACTAAAACCTGTATTCCACAAAAGCCTCCATCGCCTCGTAGCAGGCCAGGCCGAGGGCATCATAACGCTTGGCCGTCTCACGGTTCCTGTCTTCGGCACGCTGCCAGAACAGCCGTTCGTCGTTACCCAGGAACGGCGCACTCTCCATTTGACTCTGATGGCGGAGGATGGCATTACGCTTCTCACGTAACTCCTCAGGACTCATCGGCACGCACATCTCAATGTCGGCCACGTCCCACTCTGCCCAGGCCCCACGGTACATCCACACACGGCAGTCCTTCAGCCACTCGGCGCCAGCCTTCTTCTCCTCGTCGATGGCGGCGAATACGGCATCGGTGCACTTACGATGGGTGCCATGAGGGTCAGCGAGATCGGCTGCCACATAGATCTGATGAGGCTGTATCTCCTCTAGCAGTTGCATGATCGGCTCCACATCGCGCTCCGTCATAGGCAACTTCTCAATCTTGCCGCTCTCGTAGAACGGCAGGTCGAGGAAGTGGATATGATCCTTGGTGATATGGTTATAGCCGCAGGCATTACGGGCCTCGCCACGACGGATCAGACCCTTCACGGTGAGGATGGTCTTATTGTCCCAATCCCCCTCTTTCTTCTCCTTCAGGTAACTCATGATTTCACGATAGCGAATCTTGATGACCTCGTCGGAGCCGTTGGCAAAGAGTTTGTTGAAGCCGTTGATGAAATGCATATAGAGCCTCACCTCTTCATCTGCCACAGCGATATTGCCCGATGTCTCGTAGGCCACATGCACGTCGTGCTTCTGTTGCATCAGCCGTCGGATGGTACCTCCCATCGAGATGACATCGTCGTCGGGGTGGGGGGAGAAGACGATGACCCGTTTGGGGTAGGGCTTGGCCCGCTCAGGACGGGTGGTGTCGTCTACGTCAGGCTTGCCGCCAGGCCATCCGGTGATGGTGTGCTGCAGTTCGTTGAACACTTCGATGTTCACCAAACCGGCTTGTCCGTCGAACTGCTCGACGAGGTGGCCCAGGCCGTTGTCCATATAGTCCTTGGTGGAGAGTTTCAATAGGGGCTTGCCTGTCTTGTTACAGAGTTCGATGACCTGTCGCCTTAACTGATGGTCAGGCATCTTGATGTTGGCTGTCAGATTCAGATTCATAATGATAGTAGTAATGGTTATTTGTCCGACAAAGTTACGAATTATAAATGGAACAGCCTTGATTTTTGGGAAGATTAACACTCGTATGGGAAAAAATGATTAACTTTGCAGGCGAAAGCAGTAATAACAATGAAGAAACCAGCGATTATGATCCCTGAGGGGTTACGGGAGGTGTTGTTGCATGCCTGTTGTGCACCATGCTCCTCTGCCATCGTAGAGTGGATGGTGCAGCACGACGTGCGCCCCGTGATATTCTATTACAATCCGAATGTTTGGCCCCGTGAGGAGTATGAGATCCGTAAGAGTGAGAGTAAGCGTCATGCAGAGTCGCTCGGACTGCGGTGGATAGATGGTGACTACGACCACGAGCAGTGGCGGCAGGATGTCTGCGGTCTCGAGAATGAACCTGAGCGTGGCAAACGCTGTGATGCGTGTTTTACACTTCGCCTGACCGTTGCTGCCAGAAAGGCTAAAGAGTTAGGAATAAGATACTTCACCACTACGCTGGCATCCTCTCGCTGGAAAAGTCTGGAGCAGATAGAACGTGCAGGCCATCTGGCAGAACAGGCTGTTAATGGAGTCTCACAAAAAGGACAATCCCCTCTCTGCGATCCTGTCACTTTCTGGGCGCAGAACTGGCGGAAGGGAGGACTCTATGAACGGCGTAATCAGCTGTTGAAAGAATTTAACTTCTACAACCAACAGTATTGTGGCTGTGAGTTCTCTCAGCGGAAGTGAAAAGGTGAAAAAGTGAAAAGGTAGAAAGAGGAAAAATGAAAGAAAAATGAGTTTTTTCTTTGTATTTTGCTCACTTATTCGTAACTTTGCGCCCCAAAATTAATAATGTATTAAATTAATAAAGTATGTCCAACACTAACACTTACGTTGGTTCCAAGATTAAGGGACTCAGAGAGACAAAAAACCTCAGCGTCGAGGAAGTCGCTGAGAGTACAGGTCTGTCGGTGGAGCAGATCAACAGTATCGAGAATGACCAGAACCTGCCCTCGTTAGGGCCGCTGATCAAGATAGCCCGTGCACTGGGTGTCCGGCTGGGCACGTTTATGGATGATAACGACTCGCTGGGGCCCGTCGTGACCCGTGCTGCCGACCGTGAGCGCGATAGCAGCATCAGTTTCTCCAACGGTGCCACCGATGCCCGTAAGCACATGGAGTATCATCCCCTGGCCCAGCAGAAGGCCGGCCGTCATATGGAGCCGTTCATCATCGACATCAACCCCGAAGAGAATACCGACTATAAACTCTCTGCCCATGAAGGTGAGGAGTTCATCTACGTGATGCAGGGCGAAGTGGAAGTGGAATACGGTAAGGAGAAGTATTCGCTGAAGGAAGGCGACTCGATCTACTATGACTCCATCGTGAAGCATCATCTGCACGGTGCCCCAGGTAAGAGTGCCAAGATTCTTGCACTTATTTACATCCCGTTCTGATCATTGAACATTGAAGATTGAAGATGGAAACAAAGAGCGTGAAATTAGATATGGCAGGCAGACCGCTGCCAGACAGGACTTATCCTGCCGAGACCGGCAGTGAGGGCTATACACTCCATGAGCGCACCCTCGGCCAGTGGCTTGAACACTGGGCTGAGACTACGCCCGATAAAGAATATATCGTCTATAGTGACCGTGACCTGCGCTTCACCTGGAGCAAGTTCAATGAGCGAGTGGACAACCTCGCCAAGGGCCTGATCGCCATCGGCGTGAAGAAAGGTTCGAATGTCGGCATCTGGGCTACCAACGTGCCCGACTGGCTCACCTTCCTCTATGCTACGGCGAAGATCGGTGCCGTGCTGGTGACGGTGAATACCAACTATAAGCAGAACGAGTTGGAGTATCTCTGCAAAGACTCCGACATGCACACCCTCTGCATCACCGACGGCACATGGGACTGTAACTATGTGGACATGACCTACACCATGCTGCCCGAGTTGAAGAACTGCGAGCGCGGCCATCTGAACTCGAAACGCTTCCCTTGTATGAAGAACGTGGTGTTCATCGGCATGGAGAAATATCGCGGCATGTACAACACAGCCGAGTTGCTGCTCTTAGGTCAGAACATTGAAGACGAGACGTTGCTGGAGATGAAAAAGCAGGTGACCTGCCACGATGTCTGCAACATGCAGTACACCAGCGGTACAACGGGATTCCCGAAGGGCGTGATGCTTACCCACTATAATATCGCCAACGACGGTTACTTCACGGGCGAGAACATGGGCTTCACCCAGGACGACAAACTCTGTGTCTGTGTGCCGCTGTTCCACTGTTTCGGCGTGGTGCTGGCCACGATGAACTGCCTCACCCACGGCTGTACCGAGGTGATGGTCGAGAAGTTCGACCCCCTGGTGGTGCTGGCCTCTATTCATAAGGAGAGGTGCACGGCTGTCTACGGCGTGCCCACGATGTTCATCGCCGAACTCGACCACCCGATGTTCAACATGTTCGACGTGTCATGTCTCCGTACGGGCATCATGGCTGGCTCCCTCTGTCCTGTGGAACTGATGAAGCGTGTCAGCGAAAAGATGTTCATGACCATCACCAGCGTCTACGGACTCACAGAGTCGTCGCCAGGTATGACGCAGACCTGTCTGAACGACTCGTTCGAGCAGCGTTGTACCACTGTGGGCCGCGACTATCCCTTCGTGGAGGTGAAGGTGCTCGACCCAGAGACTGGCGAGGAGTGTCCCGTCGGTGTGCAGGGTGAAATGTGCTGTCGCGGATTCAACGTGATGAAGGGTTACTATAAGAACCCGCAGGCTACGGCTGAGGTGATCGACAAGAACGGATTCCTCCATTCCGGCGACCTCGGCGTGAAAGACGAGAACGGCTTCTACCGCATCACGGGTCGCATCAAGGATATGATTATCCGAGGCGGTGAGAACATCTATCCCCGTGAGATCGAGGAGTTCCTCTACCACATGGAGGGTATCAAGGATGTGCAGGTGGCCGCCGTGCCTTCGAAGAAGTATGGCGAGGCCGTCGGTGCCTTCATCATCCTGCAGCCTGGCGTGAAGATGGAACCCGAGGATGTGCAGGAGTTCTGTCGCGGTAAGATTGCCCGCTACAAGATCCCGAAGTATGTGTTCTTTATCGATGAGTTCCCATTGACGGGCTCTGGTAAGATTCAGAAGTTTAAGTTGAAGGAGATGAGCCTCGACCTCTGCAAGAAGTTCGGATATGAGGTGATTTAAAGTTGATAGTTTAAAGTTTATAGTTTATAGATGATATGTTCTATAGGCAGAATGGCTTGCAGGGTAATCAGCTATAAACTATAAACTCTCAACAATAAACAAAAAGAAATATGTTTGAGAATTTAAGTGACAGATTAGAGAGATCGTTTAAGATACTGAAAGGTGAGGGAAAGATCACCGAGATCAACGTTGCCGAGACCCTGAAGGACGTGCGCCGTGCACTGCTCGACGCTGACGTGAACTACAAGGTGGCGAAGACGTTTACTGATACCGTGAAGCAGAAGGCGCTGGGTATGAACGTGCTCACATCCGTGAAACCCAGTCAGTTGATGGTGAAGATTGTGCACGACGAACTGGCCGACCTGATGGGCGGCACTGCCTCAGAGTTGAAGGTTGAGGGCCGTGCCGGTGCCCCTGCCATCATCCTCATGTCAGGACTGCAGGGCTCAGGTAAGACGACGTTCAGTGGTAAACTCGCCAACCTGCTGAAGACCCGCAACCATAAGAAACCCTTGTTGGTTGCCTGCGACGTGTATCGTCCTGCTGCCATCGAACAGTTGAAGGTGGTGGGTGAGAGTGTCGGCGTGCCTGTCTATACGGAGCCCGATAATAAGAATGTGGTTGAGATTGCTAACCACGCTATTCAGGAAGCCAAGGCCAAAGCCAATGATGTGGTCATCATCGATACCGCTGGTCGTCTGGCTGTCGATGAGGAGATGATGCAGGAGATTGAGACGCTGAAGAAGGCTGTCAATCCTAATGAGACCCTCTTCGTGGTCGACTCGATGACCGGACAGGATGCTGTGAACACCGCCAAGGAGTTCAACGACCGTCTCGACTTCGATGGCGTGGTGCTGACGAAACTCGATGGTGACACCCGTGGTGGTGCTGCCCTCTCCATCCGTACAGTGGTTACGAAGCCTATCAAGTTTGTGGGTACGGGTGAGAAGATGGAGGCCATCGACGTATTCCACCCCGAGCGAATGGCTGACCGCATCCTCGGCATGGGTGATGTGGTCTCTCTCGTTGAGCGGGCTCAGATGCAGTACGACGAGGAGGAGGCCAAGCGCCTGGAGAAGAAGATCCGCAAGAACAAGTTCGATTTCGACGACTTCATGGGGCAGATCCAGCAGATCAAGAAAATGGGTAACCTGAAAGACCTTGCCTCAATGATTCCCGGCGTGGGTAAGCAGATCAAGGATCTCGACATCGATGACAATGCTTTCAAGGGCATTGAGGCTATCATTAACTCGATGACCCCGAAGGAACGTGCCAATCCTGATATCATCAACCAAAGCCGTCGCCGCCGTATTGCAGCGGGATCTGGCACAAAACTCGATGATGTGAACCGTCTGATGAAGCAGTTTGATCAGACGCGTAAGATGATGAAGATGGTTAGTGGTATGGGCTCCTCTAAGATGGCGCAGATGGCAAACGCCATGAAGGCTATGAAGGGAGGCGGCATGCCGAAGTTCTAATTTCTATTGTTACAGTAAACTAAAAGAATATGCAACTGATAGACGGAAAAGCAACGGCGGCAGCCATCAAGGCTGAGATTGCTGAAGAGGTAAAAGAGATTGTAGCCCGTGGCGGTAAGCAGCCCCATTTGGCAGCAGTGCTGGTGGGTCACGACGGCGGCTCGGAGACGTATGTGAAAAATAAGGTATTGGCATGCGAGGCCTGTGGCTTCAAGAGCACCCTTATCCGCTTCGAGGCCGACATCACGGAGGCAGAACTCCTGGACTGTGTTGACAAACTCAACAAGGATGACGATGTAGATGGCTTCATTGTGCAGTTGCCGCTGCCGAAGCATATCGACGAACAGAAGATTATCGAGGCGATCGACTACCGCAAGGATGTGGATGGATTCCATCCCATCAATGTGGGTCGCATGGCTATCGGCTTGCCGTGTTTCATCTCCGCCACACCTCTGGGTATTATTACATTATTAAAAAGGTATGGCATCGAGACCTCTGGCAAGAAGTGTGTTATTCTCGGACGTTCGAACATCGTCGGCAAACCCATGGCCCAACTGATGATGCAGAAGCAGTATGGCGATGCCACGGTGACGGTATGCCACTCACGTTCGAAGACACTGAAGGAGGAATGTCGTCAGGCAGACATCATCATCGCCGCCATCGGGCAGCCCGATTTCGTAACGGCTGATATGGTGAAAGAGGGAGCTGTGATTGTCGACGTAGGTACTACTCGTGTGCCAGATGCCACTCGTAAGAGCGGTTTCCGTCTGAACGGCGACGTGAAGTTCGACGAGGTGGCTCCGAAGTGTTCTTTCATCACGCCTGTTCCTGGTGGAGTGGGACCGATGACAATATGCTCGTTGATGAAAAACACCCTTGCAGCCGGCAAACGCGAGTATTACAAATGACAGCAGAGGAGTGGTATCAGCAGGGCAATGAGGCCCGTAGGCGCGGCCAGTGGCATGAGGCTATCAATGCCTATATCCAGGCTATAGAGCTTGACCCCGACAGTCCGGCTGTCGAGGCCAAGCGTATGCTCGACGATATCATGGCCTTCTACTGTAAAGATATGTATAATCCCTGAATAAGGAGTATGATGTAGGCATCATCTCGGAAAAACAAAAGAAAATCGCTTTTTCTTTTGGTTTTTCGCTCGATTTGCATTACCTTTGCACCCCGAATTCAGGATTTAATGCATTAAACAGAATCAATATGGCAAAAATGAAGGGCGCCATCGAGGTGAATACCGAAAGGTGCAAGGGATGTTCGTTGTGTATCATCGCTTGTCCCCAGAAAGTCATCGCGCTGGCCAACAAAGTGAACCTGCATGGTTATCCCTACGTAGAAGCTGTCAACGAGGAGGCCTGTGTGGGCTGTGCATCGTGCGGCATCGTCTGCCCAGATGGATGTATCACTGTGTATCGTAAAAGAGTGGAGGACTAAACTATGGCAGAAGAGAAAAGAGAAGTTTTGTTGATGAAAGGCAATGAGGCCATCGCCCATGCTGCTATTCGTTGCGGATGCGACGGCTATTTTGGCTATCCCATTACGCCGCAGAGTGAAGTGATTGAGACGCTGGCAGAGCTGAAGCCGTGGGAGACTACCGGTATGCAGGTGGTGCAGGCAGAGAGCGAGCTGGCTAGTATTTATATGGTCTATGGTGCTGCCGGAGCTGGTAAGCGCGCGATGACCTCTTCGAGTTCTCCTGGCGTTGCCCTGATGCAGGAAGGTATCACCTATATGGCTGGTGCCGAGGTGCCGGGTGTGTTTGTAAACGTGCAGCGTGGTGGCCCAGGTCTGGGAACCATCCAACCTTCTCAGGGTGACTATTTTCAGGCAACCCGTGGTGGTGGTAACGGTGACTACAAGGTGATTGTGCTGGCTCCGTCAAGTGTTCAGGAGATGGCTGATTTCGTTGATCTCGCCTTTGAACTGGCCTTCAAGTATCGCAATCCTGCTATGATCCTATCCGATGGTGTCATCGGTCAGATGATGGAGAAGGTTGTGTTACCGCCATTCAAGCCCCGTCGTACAGACGAGGAGGTCATCAAGCAGTGCCCTTGGGCCTCGACTGGTAAACCGAAGAATCGGGAGCGTGTGGTCATCACCTCGCTCGAGCTGAAGCCTGAGATCATGGAGCAGCGTAATATCGCCCTTCAGGAGAAGTATCGCAAGATAGAGGAGAATGAGGTGCGTTTCGAGCAACAGCAGATGGATGATGCCGAATATGCTATCGTTGCTTTTGGTAGTGCTGCCCGTCTGTCAGAAAAGGCTATCGAGGTGGCTCGCGAACAGGGTATCAAGGTTGGCTTGTTCCGCCCGATCACCCTCTTCCCCTTCCCCACGAAACAGATTGCCGAACTGGCCAAGACAAAGAAGGGTATCCTGGTGGTAGAGATTAATGCCGGACAGATGGTGCAGGACGTTCGCCTTGCTGTGAATGGCGCTGTGCCCGTTGAGCAGTTTGGTCGTCTGGGAGGTATAGTGCCTGAGCCAGAGGAAATCGTTGACGCACTCAAAGAGAAAATAATGAAATAAGACATACTAACAGACAAACAGGCATATTAACATAATCAAAATTTATGTTCGTATGTTATTCTGTCTTTAAATGGTTAATATGTATATGGATAGAAATCAAATAGTTCAACCGGAAAACATCGTCTGCAAGAAGCCGACGCTGATGAACGACAACAATATGCACTACTGTCCGGGCTGTTCGCATGGCGTAGTACATAAGCTCATTGCTGAAGTCATCGAAGAGATGGGTATGGAAGACAAGGCCGTAGGCGTATCACCTGTAGGCTGTGCCGTCTTCGCGTACAATTATATAGATATCGACTGGCAGGAGGCTGCCCACGGTCGTGCTCCCGCATTGGCTACGGGTATCAAGCGCTGCTGGCCCGATCGCCTGGTGTTCACCTATCAGGGTGATGGCGACCTCGCTTGTATCGGTACCTGTGAGACCATCCACGCCTTGAATCGAGGCGAGAATATCGTGATTATTTTCGTCAACAATGCTATCTACGGTATGACGGGTGGTCAGATGGCTCCTACGACGCTGATAGGTCAGAAGACCTCTACATGTCCTTATGGCCGTGATCCTCAGTTGCATGGCTATCCCCTGAAGATGGCTGATATCGCTGCAGGACTGGAGGGCACCTGCTACGTCACTCGTCAGAGTGTCGAGAGTGTGGCCTCTATCAACAAGGCAAAGAAGGCTCTGCGCAAGGCATTCGAGGCTTCGATGGCTGGCAAAGGCTCAAGCCTCGTTGAGTTCGTTTCTACCTGTAACAGCGGTTGGAAACTCTCTCCCGCTAAGGCTAATGAGTGGATGAAGGAGAACATGTTCCCCTTCTATCCCAAAGGTGACCTCAAGGATACAACGAAATGAGAATAATGTTTATAGTTTAAAGTTTATAGTTTATAGATGATATGTTCTATAGGTAGAATGGCTTGCAGGGTAATCAACTATAAACTATAAACTCTAAACAATAAACAAGAAGAAAAAGATAAAACGATGAAAAA
The DNA here is from genome assembly GCA_946548085.1 of uncultured Prevotella sp. Classification (GTDB taxonomy): domain Bacteria; phylum Bacteroidota; class Bacteroidia; order Bacteroidales; family Bacteroidaceae; genus Prevotella. Next base: position 12,856 of record CAMNPN010000124.1, read on the forward strand.
GGAAATAATTATCAGTGGTTTCGGAGGTCAGGGTGTGCTCTCGATGGGTAAGATTCTGGCCTATAGTGGACTGATGGAGGATAAGGAAGTGACATGGATGCCGGCCTATGGTCCTGAGCAGCGTGGTGGAACGGCCAACGTGACGGTGATTGTCAGCGACGAGCGTATCTCTTCGCCTATCCTCAGCAAGTACGACATCGCCGTAGTGCTTAACCAACCTTCACTGGAGAAGTTCGAGCCGAAGATCAAGCCCGGCGGAATCCTTATCTATGACGGCTTTGGTATCATCAACAAGCCTACGCGTAAGGATATTACAATCTACGAGATCAACGCTATGGACAAAGCAGCTGAGATGAAGAACGGCAAGGTCTTCAACATGATTGTCCTCGGCGGACTCTTAAAGGTAGCTCCTGTTGTGAGCGATAAGGGGGTGGAGAAAGCTTTGAAGAAGACACTGCCTGAGCGCCATCACGACCTGATTCCGCTGAATATGGAGGCCCTGAAGGAAGGCGCTAAAATCATAGAAGAAGTGTAATCACATCTTCTTGTCAATCATCAAAAAGGGCAGCTCAGGCTGCCCTTTTTGAATCGTTTATTTCCTGATTATTTTCCGTCCGTCCTCTATCACCACACCATGGGTGGAGTCACTGGCATGGATGCCGTTGAGTGTGTAGGCGCGTCCATCACTAATGGGGATGATGCGTGTGGCAGGTGGGACTGCAGTCTCAGAGTCCTCGATGGCATCGTATTCAGCCATTGCCTCGGCAAAGCGGGCGTCGAGGTCTTCTAAACGGTAGAGTCCATCGGCATTGGCTGTCAGCCCTTCAACGGTGACAGAAAGAACCATAGGGGGCATGTCGGATGAGAGCAATGTACGGTTCTGTAACTGGCTGAGCGATGCAAAAACCAAATTGATGGCAACATAATCTTCCGTGCCGTCGTTCCACTTCTCAAAGACGAGCTTTGAACCTATGGGCGTGTGTAGCTCCAATGCGTTCTCTGTTTCCGGATAGTTGAAGCGCAGGGCGGCGCCGATGCTGGCCAGATTGCTGTCGTGGCCGCAGAGGAACATGAATTTTCGGTCACTCCGATTCAATTCCTCACGGATGCGGCTTACCAGCGGATAAGCTAAGTTGACAGCTGCGCTATGAGTGGTAAATAGCAGCCCGTCGTACACCTCCTTTACACCACAGATGGCGCGCCACTGCTCGGTGGTCAGCTCATTGCCGAAGGCTGCCATGCTCTCTGTCTCATAGCATTGCAGCACCAATGCGTCGGCCACGCTGTTGGCCAATGTATACCCCCCCGTCATCTTCGGCTCGCTGCCCTTCTCAATTTTAAACTGTGTGTCGTTATACCAGAAGTGCGTCGTGTCGCCCTTGAGTGCGGCTGGCGAATGGGCTATATCGAGCACCTCTTCCATCAGCTTCAGCGTGGGCTGCATGGAGGCCATCCATGCTTGTACTCCGCGTTTCTCCGAGTCCCCACCACGTAATTCTCCAAGGGACTCTATCTCGCTTAGCACCTGTTGGCGGTAAGAATCGTTCATCTTCGTGAACTGCGGGGTAAACACAGGGTCCATTTTATCCTCAGCCAGCTTGTGTGTGATTTCTACGTTGGCAAAGGGAAGGAAACCGGCAGAGAAATACTTTGCTGTTGCAAACGTGCGCTGGCGAGAGTTGGCATAGAACAGCACCTCGTCACCTTCAGGGCGGTAGTTGTCGGGCAGCAGACCTTCACTGACCACCCATTTGCGGAAGAACTGCCCCATCTCCGTTTCCAGCACACCACCGCGCAGTGACAACTGGCTCGATGGCGATGTCCATTGGAACCATTCGTGGGGTGTCACTCGCATATAGGCTGCTCCGCCAGAAGTCAGCGGCGAGCGGATATTATGACGGCTCATCACCACCACCTCTTTCAGTTGATACTTGGCTCGGAAGTCATCCGAGCGCTTTGTCTGTGCCTGAACACTTACGACAGCCATTATAGCGGCTGCAGTCATAATAAAATACTTCTTCATTTATACTTTTTTTACTGTATGATGCCCTAGTCTTATATTTTCATGGAGAGGGAAATGCGATTTCTACGACGGTCTACCTCGATGACTCTGACCTGTATGTGCTGATGAAGCTTCACCACATCGAGCGGATGGGCGATACGGCGATTGGCCATCTGGGAGATATGTACGAGTCCGTCCTGATGGACACCGATGTCCACGAAGGCACCGAAGTTGGTGATGTTTGTGACGATGCCTGGTAGCACCATGCCCTCCACCAGATCGTCGATGGAGGCGACGTTCTTATCAAATTCAAACTCCTCTAGCTGCTCTCGCGGGTCACGGCCAGGCTTCTCCAATTCCTTCATGATGTCAGTAAGGGTGGGGATGCCAACCTCCGTGGTCACATATCGCTTGATGTCGACGGCCTCACGTTTCTCCTTATTATTTATAAGGTCGACAACGGTACAGCCCTGATCCTTGGCCATCTGCTCTACGATGGGGTAGCTCTCAGGATGAACGGCAGAGTTGTCGAGTGGGTTCTTGGCTCCAGGGATGCGTAGGAAACCTGCACACTGCTGGAAGGCCGACGGCCCGAGGCGAGGCACCTTTTTCAGCTGGGCACGTGAGGTGAAGGCTCCGTTCTCGCGGCGATAGTCTACAATATTCTTTGCCAGCACAGGGCCAAGGCCGCTGACATACATCAGTAGATGCTGCGAGGCCGTATTGAGATTCACGCCAACGCTGTTTACACAACTCTCGACGGTCTGGTCGAGTGAGTGCTTGAGTTTTGTCTGGTCCACATCGTGCTGATACTGTCCAACACCAATGCTCTTGGGATCAATCTTGACGAGTTCGGCAAGGGGATCCATGAGTCGGCGACCTATGGAAACGGCTCCACGTACGGTGACATCTTCGTCGGGGAACTCATCACGTGCAATCTTCGAAGCGGAATAGACAGAGGCACCATCTTCGGAGACAACGAAGACCTGGGGTTTGAGTGTTGAGGTTTGAGATTTGAGGTCTGTGTCGATGTTATATTTCCCTGCAAGGGCATCCTTGATGAAATGGTCTGTCTCGCGGCTGGCAGTGCCGTTGCCGATGGAGATGGCCTCTATCTGATATCTCTTGACCATCTTCAGGATGGCTACGGCAGCCTCCATCCGTTTATTTACGGGCGGATGAGGGAAAATAGCCTCATGGTGCAACAGGTTCCCCTGTGCATCGAGGCATACCACCTTGCAGCCCGTTCGGAAGCCAGGGTCTACGCCCATCACTCGTTTCTGGCCTAAGGGGGCACCCAGCAGGAGCTGGCGCAGGTTCTCTGCAAAAACTCGGATGGCCTCTTCGTCGGCTTTTTCCTTGCTCTGGGCGGCAAACTCTGTCTCGATAGCGGGTTTGAGCAGTCGTTTGTAGCCGTCTTCGACAGCTTCTGCCACTAGTCGGCCGCAGGGCGTATTCCCATAGACATAATGTCGTTTCAGTCGATCTATGGCCTCTTCATCGTCGGGGGTGATGCTGATGCGTAGGATGCCTTCGGCCTCTCCTCGGCGCATGGCGAGCAGACGGTGCGAGGAGCAGCGCTTCAGGGGCTCCTCCCAGTCGAAGTAGTCGCTGTATTTCGCTGCCTCGTCGGTGTCGGCTTTTGCCTTGACGACCTTTGAAACGATGAAGGCTTGGCGGGCGAAAAGGTTGCGGAGCTGTTGCCTACTACGCTCGTCTTCGCTGACGGTCTCGGCGATGATGTCCTGGGCACCCTTAAGGGCGGCAGCGACGGAGGGGACGCTGCTGACGTCTCCGGAACGGGGATCAGGAGCGGAGACGAAACGGACAGCGGCGGCTTCTGGATCGCGTTCGCGTTGCAGCATGATGAGCTTGGCTAAGGGTTCGAGTCCCTGCTCTCGGGCTACTTGGGCGCGAGTGCGGCGCTTGGGACGGAAGGGGAGGTAGATGTCTTCCAACTCCGTTGCATCCCAGCAGTCGGCAATGCGCTGCTCGAGATCTGGCGAAAGCTTGTCGAGCTCTCTGATGGTCTTCGTGATCGTCTCCTTGCGCTTCTCTATCTCCTTGAACTTGTTGAAACGGTCGCTGATGGCGGCTATCTGTACCTCGTCGAGCCCTCCTGTACGCTCCTTTCTGTATCGGGATATGAAGGGTATGGTGCAACCTTCCTCAAGGAGTGAAAGCGTGTTAGCGACAGCTTTTTCCTTAAGGTTCAGGGCGCTGGCGATGAGCTGGGCAAAAGTGTTCTTTTCCATGAGCTATGGGATAAAATCGTTAATTTGTGTGCAAATATAGTAATTATCCGTGAGAAATTTGTAATTTTGCACCCCGAAAATGAAAAAAAGAATGAGAATAAGGATAGTATTGCTGCTGATGCTACTGTTGACAGCCCTCTGCTCTGTGCAGGCGGCTGAGACTCCTAATGCCCGTCAGGCGCGTCGCATCTTCAACAGTGCCTACCAGCAGGTGTTTGGCGACCAGGGGGCAACCTTGCGCTACGACGTGAATATCATTGGTATTTACAAGACCCACGGTACGATTTGGTATAAGGGGAAGAAGAGCAAGTTCGTCGACGAGAAGATGAACTCGTGGAATGATGGTACGACTGTATATACCATCAAGAAAAAGAAACGGAAGAATGAGGTGGAAATCTACAATGCCCGCAACAATAAGTCGGACAAGTACTCCTCGAAGTTCAAGTTCGAACCCGACAACTTTGACTACTCCATCGCTGAGCATGAGGATGGCCTGATGGTGACGCTGAAGGCCAAGAAGGGCGTCAAGGGCATCAAAGAGGTGCATGCGTTGGTAGCTCGTGGTACCTACCATCCTATCAGACTGCGCATCAAGATAGCTTTTGTATGGACGACCATCAAGATATCCAACTTCCGTTCTGGTGGCATCACGGACGAGATACTCCGTTTCCCCAGAGAGCAGTACAAGGACTATCACTTCGTTGACAAGCGCGACAAATAAATCGTAAATCAGTAAATCTAAATCCCATGGTCTCTGTAGAAGGACTGAAAGTAGAGTTTGGCGTGAAGCCATTGTTCGTCGATGCGAGTTTCGTTGTCAACGATCGCGACCGTATTGCCCTCGTTGGGAAGAACGGTGCTGGCAAGTCGACGATGCTGAAGATTCTCTGCGGCCAGCAGAAGCCCACGGCAGGAACGGTGAGCATTCCCAATGACTGCCGCATCGGCTATCTGCCCCAGGTGATGATTCTGCAGGACGATACGACGGTGCGCGAGGAGGCTCAGAAGGCCTTTGCCGACATCACCCGGATGAAAGAGCGCCTCGACAAGATGAACCAGGAGCTGGCAGAGCGTACCGACTATGAGAGCGAGAGCTATCTGGCGCTGATAGAACGATACACCACCGAGCACGAACGCTATATGATGATGGGAGCTGAGAGCCGTGAGGCAGAGCTTGAGCGTACACTCATGGGACTTGGCTTCCTGCGTTCCGACTTCGATCGTCCTACCTCAGAGTTCTCAGGTGGCTGGCGCATGCGTATCGAGCTGGCGAAGATTCTCCTGCAGAAGCCCGACGTGCTGCTGCTCGACGAGCCTACGAACCATCTTGACATCGAGTCGATCCAGTGGCTGGAGCAGTTCCTTGCACAGTCGTCGAGTGCCGTCGTGCTGGTCAGCCACGACCGTGCATTTATAAATAATGTGTCGAACCGCACCCTGGAAATCTCCTGCGGAAGGGTGATTGACTATAAGGTGAAGTACAACGAGTATGTCGTGCTTCGCAAGGAGCGGCGCGAACAGCAGCAACGGGCCTACGAGAACCAGCAGAAGGAGATTGCCGACATGCGCGCCTTCATCGAGCGCTTCCGCTATCAGGCCACGAAGGCCGTGCAGGTGCAGCAGAAGGTGAAGCAGCTGGAGAAGATCGTACCCATCGAGGTCGACGAGGTTGACAATTCGGCGATGCACCTGAAGTTCCCGCCTTGTCTGCGCTCTGGCGACTATCCGATCATCTGCGACGAGGTGCGTAAGGACTATGGAGCCCACACCGTGTTCGACCATGTGACGCTCACCATCAAACGGGGCGAGAAGGTGGCCTTCGTAGGCAAGAACGGCGAAGGAAAGTCTACCCTCGTGAAGTGCATCATGGGCGAGATCCCCTTTACGGGCGAACTGAAGGTCGGCTATAACATCCAGATCGGCTATTTCGCCCAGAACCAGGCCCAGTTACTCGACGAGAACCTCACCGTCTTCCAGACCATCGACAACGTGGCAAAGGGCGAGGTCCGTCTGCGCATCAATGATATCCTTGGCGCCTTCATGTTTGGCGGCGAGGAGAGTGACAAGAAAGTGAAGGTGCTCAGCGGGGGCGAGCGGAGCCGTCTGGCCATGATCCGCCTGCTCCTGGAGCCTGTGAACCTGCTCATCCTCGACGAGCCCACGAACCATCTCGACATGCCTTCGAAGGATGTGCTCAAGGAGGCCATCCGCGCCTTCGACGGCACAGCCATCATCGTCAGCCACGACCGTGAGTTCCTCGACGGCCTGGTCACGAAGGTCTACGAGTTCGGAGGGGGAAGAGTCAGGGAGCATCTCGGCGGTATATACGACTTCCTCAGGGAGAAACGGATAAGCGAACTCAATGAACTGGGCAGGCAAAACGACAGTTTGCCTAAGGTAAACTCCCAGTTTAGTATAGGTAAACAGTCAGTTTACCCTAGGGAAACTGCCAGTTCTCAGCAAGGGAACACAGAGGAAGCCGTATCCAAAGCCCTCAGCTATGCCGAGCACAAGGAGCTGCAGAAGCGTCGGAATCGGGCCGAGAAGGCCGTGAAGGAGTCGGAGGCGAAGATCGAGAAGATGGAGAACCGCCTGAAGGAACTCGACGACCTGCTGATGGTGCCCGAGAACGCCTCGGACATGACGCTCGTGACAGAGTACACCTCGACCAAGCGCAGCCTCGACGAGGAGGTGGAACGCTGGGAGAAACTGAGTGAGGAATTAGAGAATCTTTTAAACGAATGATATGAAACGAATCGTAACAATGTTGGCAATGGCATCAATCTCGATGTTGACAATGGCCCAGGACGGGCTGCGCTCGGGCCTGAATGTGGCGAACCTTGACAAGACGGTACGCCCTGGTGATGATTTCTATGAGTACGCCTGCGGCGGATGGATGAAGAACAATCCCCTGCCGGCAGCCTATTCGCGCTACGGCAGCTTCGACAAGTTGCAGGAAGACAACGACAAGCGGGTGAACGGCATCCTGAAGGAACTGCAGGAGAATACCTATGAGAAAGGGACGCTGGAGCAGAAACTCAGCGACCTCTATAAACTCGCGATGGACTCCGTGCGCCGCAACCAGGAGGGCGTGGCGCCGCTGATGCCCCTCATCAAGCGTCTGGAGCAGGCCAAGACCAACGCACAGTTGCAGGCCATCCAGCTCGAGCTGGCACCTTACGGCGAGGAGGAGTTCTTCTTCTGTGGCTTCGGTGCTGATGAGAAGAACGCCACGCAGAACATCCTGAACGTGTCGCAGGGCGGACTCTCGATGGGCCAGAAAGAGTATTATCTCGACAATGACAAGGCTACGGCTGATATCCGCGAGGCCTTCAAGAAGCACGTGGTGAAGATGTTCCAACTCTTCGGCTTCAGCAAGGGAACTGCCACGAAGAAGATGCAGAACATCATGAAGGTGGAGACGGCGCTGGCCAAGGTGTCGAAGTCGCGCACTGAACTCCGTGACCCCGAGGCCAACTACAACAAGATGACGCTGAAGGAGTTTGAGACGAAGTACCCCCATCTGCCGCTGGTGAAGGTGATGAATGCCCAGGGCGTCGATACCAAACATCTGCAGGAGATGGTCGTAGGCCAGCCTGCCTTCTTGGAAGGTGCCGATGCGCTGGTGGCAGCCATCAAGCCCGCCGAGTACCGCGACGTGATGGAGTGGGGCATCATCTCCAGCGCTGCCAACTATCTGAGCGATGCCACCGTCGCCGAGAGCTTCGACTTCAATGGCCGCGTGCGTTCAGGTCGTAAGGAGAACCATCCGTTGTGGAAGCGCAGCACCAGTCAGGTGGAGCGCGTGATGGGTGAGGCTCTGGGTAAGATCTACTCAGAGAAGTATTTCCCCGAGGCTGCCAAGCAGCGCATGATCACGCTCATCAAGAATCTGCAGATCGCCCTCGGAGAGCGCATCGCCGCCCAGGACTGGATGGACGACTCGACGAAGGTGAACGCCCTGCTGAAGCTCAACTCCTTCTATGTGAAGGTGGGCTATCCTGACAAGTGGACGGATATGTCGAAGCTACAGATAGATCCTGCCAAATCTTATTACGAAAATATGCAGGAGTGTGCTAAGTTCTGGCTGGCATGGCGACTCGACCATACCGTGGGCAAGCCTGTGGATCGCGACGACTGGTATATGACACCTCAGACGGTCAATGCCTACTATAACCCCACTACCAACGAGATTTGCTTCCCTGCTGGCATCCTGCAGTATCCTTTCTTCGACATGAATGCCGACGATGCCTTCAACTATGGTGCCATCGGCGTGGTGATCGGTCATGAGATGACGCACGGCTTCGATGACCAGGGACGTCGTTTCGACAAGGATGGTAACATGCACGACTGGTGGACGGCGGAAGACGGAAAGAACTTTACAGCGCGCACGGATAAGTATGCTGATTTCTTCTCGGCCATCAATGTGCTGCCCGACCTGAAGGGTAATGGACGTCTGACTTTAGGTGAGAATCTGGCTGACCATGGTGGTCTGCAGGTAGCATGGGCTGCGTATAAGAATGCCACGAAGCGTCAGCCGTTGGGAGAAAAAGACGGTCTGACGGCCGACCAGCGTTTCTTCCATGCCTATGCTGGTGTGTGGGCTGCCAATATCACCGAGGAAGAGATTCGTAATCGTACGAAGAGCGACCCCCATGCTCTGGGCCGCTGGCGTGTCAACGGCGCCCTGCCCCACATCAATGCATGGTATGAGGCCTTCGGTGTGAAAGAAGGCGATAAGATGTTCATTCCGGAGTCTGAACGCCTCCAATTGTGGTGATTTCTGAATATTTTTGCATAAAATGCCGTCGTAAATATAAATTTACGGCGGTTTTTTTTGTAAGTTAAATTATTTTTCATATCTTTGCACCTAACTTAAAGAACAAATGCCACTTTTATATATGGACGAAGATATTACACTACATCCCGAAGAAAACAATGGAATCCAGCGGGAGAGACAACGTGAAGAGCTTAGTCTGACCCGTGATAACGAGCAGCAAGGGCGTCAGCAGATGCAGATGCAGGGAGCCCTGGGCGTGAAGTGCCCCCATTGTGGTGCCATCAACGACTCCGAGGCAGCCTATTGTGCCTCCTGTGGTAATCCTATCGGTATGATTGCTTGCCCGAACTGCGGTGCCGAACTCGATCCCGATGCCGACTACTGTGAGTCGTGCCGCAGATATATCAAGCACGATGCCTGTTCTTTCTGTGGCGCCCATCTCTCTCCCAGCGACGCGTTCTGTCAGGAGTGTGGCAGTCCCAGGGGAGGCATTGTCTGTCCCGTCTGCCATACGCTGAACGACTTCTCGTTTTGTAAGCAATGCGGTACGGCCCTGACTGACGAGGCCCGTCAGCTGATGGAACGGGTGCATGAGATGCCAGAGTTCAAGGAGTTGCAGCGGCTGGCAACGAGCCTCCAGCAGCTGGAGCAGTCGATACCTTATACCACAGAGAGTGACCTCCTGAAGGATCAGCGTAACATCAAGCTGCGTGAGCGGGTGCTCACCCTGCTGGCAGAAGACCGTGGCATCGCCCATCCCGTCATCCCTGAGGCTCAGAACAAACGGCTGAGCAAGGAGGAGTATGACGCCCGGAAGAAGGAGCGCCTTGAACAGATTGCTGCCATCCTCGACAAGATGGTTCAGAAACCACAGCCAAAGCCGGCTCAGGTACGCAACTATGCGATGGCCTGTCGGCCGGTGGGTGTCAGACTGGCATGGGAGTGTAACTTCAAGCATGCCCTGCACTCCAGTCCCTGTGGCTGTGCCAAGCCGCAGCTGGGTGGCAAATGGATTATCCTTGGTAAGGATGTGAAAAAAGAAATAACTGACGATAAGTAATAGATATGAGCACGGAAAGAACCTTGGATCCGGTGCAGCCGGATCAGACGGATCAGACGTTACGGCCGGATAATGATACGACGATGCGCCCCACGACCATCGAACCAGAGGCGTCTCAGAACGAAGGTACGGCGCGAGCTGACGGTAAAGAAGCATCAAATGAGGATGTAAAGGAAGAAAGTTTCATCCTCAAAGGTGTCTTGTATCGGCTGGTTCGTGTGCTGAGCAATAACTCTGGGGAGGCACAGGTGTTCCTAGTGGAACATGATGGGGAGACTTATGTGCTGAAGATTTATTATCCCAACTTCGACGTCAATAAGAAGATTCTTCAGGCCGTCTATAATTTCGGCTTCGAGATGATTGTCAGGGTGTACGACTTCGGCAAGACCTATGTCGACGGCAAGCATCGTTACTACGAACTGATGGAATATCTGAAGGGCGGCACGCTGTCGGAGTTTCGCATGAATGGCGACCAGGACAAGTTCCGCCGCATAGCCCTTCAGGGTGCTGCAGCCCTGGCCTATTGTCACCAGAGTAACATCCTCCACAAGGATGTCAAACCCAGCAATTTCTTCTTCCGCGACAAGGAACATACGGAACTTGTGCTGGGCGACTTTGGCATCTCGGCTTTGCTGGGTCAGGATGGGAGGGCTCATAAGACCTCTCAGGCCCGGACGCCTATTTATGCTGCCCCGGAGATGTATGCCGACGTCATCGACGGCGTGGTGGAGGTGACACCTGCTGCCGACTTCTACTCACTGGGTATCACCCTCATGGCACTGTGGCTGGGCGAGTCGCCCATGAGCAGCAACGAGCGGGTGATGATGCGGCAGAAGAACGAGGGGCGTCTTCCGCATATCAACGAACTGCCGGAACGCGTCAGACTGATCGTACAGGGCCTGACGGTGGTAAATCCCGCCAAGCGCTGGGGGTACAATGAGGTGGAGGAGTGGTTCCTCGGCGGGACACCGAAGGTTGACCTCTCGTCACCGTTCCTGAAGTACAAGAGCTTCATCGTCGACCCAGACCGTAATCTCGTGGCCGACAATATCCACGAACTGATTCCCCTGTTGCTCGACAACGAGAAACTGGCAATGGGCTATCTATACAACGGCCGTATCAGCAGTTGGCTGGAGTCGTGCGGCAACCAGAAGCTCAGCACCATCGTCCGCGACATTGTCGTGAACCGCTATCCTGTCGACCAGCATGCAGGTCTCATGGCTGCTGTCTATGCCATGGAGCCCACCTATCCTTATAAAGATGTGAGAGGAAATCTGTGTGACGATATCCACAGTGTGGCAATCTCGCTGCTGAGCTACCAGAAGGAGTACGGGCTCCTGCTGACCAATCCGAACGACAGCCTCTTCCTCTATCTGGAGTCGCATACCAAGTGCAATGTGGATCGTATCCGTTCCTATTTCGCCAAGAATGATGACTCGCAGACCCAGGTGGCTGTTATCAGAACGGCCTATGAGATTGACCCGGAGATACCATTGCTGCCGCGCTATCCGACATCTTCGCTGAAGGAGATAGTAAAAACATTCGGCAAGGAGAAACTGAGCGAAGACGACTGGCACAGTCTGACTGACGGGCGGCTGTTGTCGTGGATGTACAGTCATGAGGACCGGATGGCCTGTGAGAGCCTGAGGATCCTGACAGCAGGACAGCCTTATTCAGAGACGCTGGCTTATAAGGTGCTGTACAACCTTGACCGCGATGCCGCTTATGACCTGAAACGTACTTTCACGCCAACCCAGATTGGTGAGTACCTCTCTGACCGTCTGAAGAATGTAGAGCACCTCGGAGAGAAAGAGTTCAACGAGGAGATGAACGACTTCACGGACATGAACGGCCGTTTCAGTTACTATGCCCAGCTGCACGGCTGGACGGAGATACTCAACGAGTATAACCGTTGCTTCGACCTGAAGAGCGAAGAGAATCGTGAGCGGCTGGGACTCTACGACTATCGCACGGCCATCTACCGCTTCTGCCGTATCCTTGGTGTGACGCCCGTCTACCAGATGCCCGACGGCACAGAATATGCTGATGGTCTCAACCTGAGCATCCACAACAATTCTCAGGTACGTAGTGAGATACGCAACGGCTCTTTCGCACAGTGGCTCTCCGTATTCTATCATGAGAATCCGCATTCTGACTTTTCCGAGGCCTATTCCTACGAGCGGTCGTTGGAACAATGGCTGAAGAAGTTGGGCGAGATAGACATTGCATATCCTTACTATAAGCGTTTCATCGATGCCTGTGAGGAGACAACGAAGCGGGTGACGAACGTCCGCGACAACTGGCAAAGGGCCAAGGGTAGGGAACAGCTGTGGCGCACTGTGTTCTTTTCGCTCTGCGGCATCTGGATCCTGCTGGTGCTCATCTTTGGTGTCAAGGACCGTACCTATCTGCTCGACCACACCTTCCTCTGCATTGGCCTGCCACTGGGAGGCATGACAGGTGTCATCGTCGGCACGAGGGCCTACTTCCGCGGATACGACTTCCTCTTCTCGTGCCTATGGGGCCTGGCAGGAGCGTTCTCTGCTTTTATACCTATTATTATTCTTAAATATATAGGGCAGTCGCATCCGGGTCTGTTCAACGTGACAATCATCTTGATCACCTTGGCGTATATGCTGGTCTGTCATCTGACAGATTTCCGTGGCGATGAGAAGGCCGACAGTAAACTGATTGCTGAGGTGCTTGATAATGATGTGAAGTCGACGTTGCTGGAGCCGTTGTACTATACCTTCAAGACAAAGTCGTATAAGTATAATGGCTCTAAGTTCGGTGTGTTGAACGACGTGACCGATCAGGTGCGCTCCATCAGTGGTGAGAGCGTGCTACACTACGTGTTGTGGAGCATACTTGCCTTTATCTTTGTGCTGAATTTCATCATCTTCAGCCCAAGCCTGTTGAATGTCAACAACCCGGATAAGATAAGTTTCTCTCCCTCTGATGTGGTTAGACAATTAGAAAAAGATGTAGAATAATGGTTTGTGAGAATTGTCATAAGGAAAACAGAAGCGTAGCTAAATTCTGTAAGTGGTGTGGGCACCCCCTCGCCAGCAGGGATTTGCTCGACCGCCTGGTAGGGCTCGACGAGGTGAAGCGGCAGCTGAAGACAATCGTGAACACGTATACCTACCTTCAGTCCCGTAAGGACATTGCCAAGGTTCGCATATCTGTCAATGCCATTGTTATTGGTGAGACAGGAACGGGTAAGACCATGCTTGCTGAGATTCTTCGTGACTATTTCTACCAGCATAAGATCATAGAGAAGCCGAAGCTGACGATGGTTGATGCCGTCGACTATCAGCGGTTTGTCGATAAATGGGACGATAACATCAAGAAGGCCAAGGGCGGAATACTGTTCTTCGACAATGTGCAGAAGCTGCTGCCCGACAAGTACTCCAATCAGGTGAACCCCCTTGACAAGCTGTTCGTGGAGATGGACAAGTGGGAGGATAACCCCATCGTGGTGATCTCTGGCCTGTCGAAAGGACTGGAAGACTTCCTCGAAAGCAATCCTGCCATCGTCAACCGTTTCAAGTACACCTTCCGTCTTCCCACGCCAGGCTATCATGAACTGGCAGACATCTGTAAGCTGAACCTGCGTACGAAGTATGGTATCACCAAGTTCTCGCAGGAAGCCGAGAACCAGCTCTCGCGCTATTTCAAGTACCAGGTGAAGATTAAGGACGAGCTCTTCGGCAACGGCCATCTTGCCAACAAGACGGCAGAGGATATCTTCACGCAGTTCATCAGCCGTGGGGCCGATGCCACTCAGGTGGAACGCGACGATATCAAGGGTTATGTGCCTGAGGAGCGCACTGTCGAGGATATCCTCAAGGATCTCGACAGGTTTATCGGCATGGACGAAGTGAAGAGTGCCGTCCGAGAGATGGCTTACTCGGTGCAGAATGCTCTGCAAAGGGCTGAACGCGGACTGGGAGAGCAGGAGAAGATGTCGATGCATATCATCCTGACTGGTAATCCTGGAACGGGTAAGACGACCATCGCCAGAAAACTCGGCGAGATACTGGCATCGGTAGGTTACCTCGACAGTGGTCATGTGGTGGAGGTGGACCGTGCAAAGATGGTGAGCCCCTATCAGGGGGAGACCCCCAAGGTGGTAGACCGTCTGTGCGACAAGGCCATGGGTGGAATCCTCTTCGTCGATGAGGCCTATACCCTTGCACCGTTGAATGCCTCGGGAGAACGTGACAATCAGGGGGCACAGGCTCTTGAAAAACTGATGAAGCGTATGGAGGACGACCGTGGGAAGTTTATCGTCATCGCCGCAGGCTATCGGATGGAGATGGAGAACCTCTTCCGTATCAATCCGGGCTTCCGCAGCCGCTTCAACTATTTCCTCGATATTAAGGACTACACGCCAGACCAGCTGTTCCAGATAATGCTTGTCTTCGCTAAAGACAAGAAGTATATCTTCTCCAAAGAGGGCGAGGAACTGACCAGGAAGATGATCACGGAGATGTATAACTCCCGTGACAAGGATTTTGCCAACGGCCGTACCATGCGCTCACTCTTCGACCAGATATGCAAGAAGCAAGCCCAGCGTCTACAGGGTGCGAGCATCGCCAGCATGACAAACGAGGAGCTGATGACCATCATGGCGGAGGATATTCCTTATGAGGCACCAAAGTCGGTGGATATCTCCGACTGCCTGGCAAAGCTCGACGGACTGGTGGGTCTCACAGCTGTGAAGAAGGAGGTGTCGAACCTGGCATCCTTCCTGAACCTGCAGATCAAGCGTGGCGAAACCAATACCTTCCAAGGCAAGCATTATGTCTTCACTGGTAATCCCGGTACGGGTAAGACTACCGTCGCCCGTATCATGGCCGATGTCTTCAGGACTCTCGGTATCGTCGCCAAGGGCCAGTTGGTCGAGGCCGACCGCTCTAAGCTGGTGGCAGGCTTCTCCGGGCAGACAGCCATCAAGACCAACCAGCTGGTGGATCAGGCCATGGGTGGCGTGCTGTTCATCGATGAGGCCTACACACTTAAGTCGGGCGATGGCGACACCTTCGGTTCGGAAGCCATCGACACGCTGCTCAAACGACTGGAAGACGACCGCGGCAAGTTTATCTGTATTGTGGCCGGCTATACCGATCAGATGCACGACTTCATCGACTCGAACCCAGGTCTGAAGAGTCGTTTCACACAGACAATCCACTTCGACGACTATACACCCGACGAGTTGACGGAGATATTCCTTAATCTGGCAAAGAGCAAGAACTTCAATGTCGACGAGGAGACCCGTGCGGCCATCCATCGCCAGTTTGAGCAACTCTACCTGCGCCGGGATAAGAACTTCGGAAATGCCCGTGAGGCCAGAAGGGTGTTCGACGAGGCTGTCGAGCGGCAGAGTCAGCGACTGGTGAAGCTGATGAATGATCCCGGCTTCCAGGAGAGTGATATGTATAGCTTGACGACCGACGATCTGCCCATGGCACAGAGCGAGGCAGCCCGTCCGCTCGACGAGGTGCTCAACGAACTTGATGAGTTTGTGGGCATGCGCTCTGTAAAGAACTCTATCCGCCGGCTGGCCGTACAGAGCATGTTCATGAAGCAGCGTGCCGCCATGGGGGCCGGAAAGGTTCAGCAGATGGCGATGAACTTCATACTGACAGGTAATCCCGGAACGGGAAAGACCTCTATCGCCAGGAAGATGGGTGAGATACTCCAGGCAATGGATATCCTGCCTACGTCGAGGGTGTTGGAGGTGAGCCGTGCCACCTTGGTTGGAAAGTATATGGGTGAGACGCCGAAGATCGTCAACAATATGTGTGACAAGGCTATCGGCGGCATCCTGTTCATCGACGAGGCCTACACCCTCAGCGAAGGCACTGACCAGTATGGCAAGGAGGCCATCGACACGCTGATGAAACGGATGGAAGACGATCGTGGTAAGTTCGTGGTGATCGCTGCAGGCTATAAGGATAAGATGGAGATTTTCCTCCAGACGAATCCTGGCCTCGCCAGCCGCTTCACCCATAAACTGCATATCGACGACTATAACGAAGATGAGCTGCTGGCTATCTTTAAGCATATGGCTCAGAAGGAGCAATACACGCTCACACCGCCGGCAGAGTTCAAGGCTCTCGATACCATCTACAGGATGGTGCTGGCCAAGGATGAGTCGTGGGGTAATGCCCGTGAGATGCGTAACCTGCTCGACACGACAGTGCAGAAGTTGTCGCTCCGCGTGTCGCAGATGCCGAGTGACCAGGTGACGAAGGAGACCTACCAGCTCATCTTGCCCGAGGATATTTCAATCAGTAAATAGTAAATCAGTAAATCGAAAATAGTAATATGATAGTTTGTCCGACTTGCAAAGAAGAGATCGACGACGATTCCCGCTATTGCGACCAGTGTGGTCAGGCTCTGCTGTACTGTAACCAGTGCGGCAGGGTGGGCATTGGTCGGCGATGTACCTATTGCGGAGGCCTCATGGTGGCGCCAGGCAATGAGGCGCAGCATGCAACGAACGATGGTGTCGCCTCCGTGGGGTATGCCACTTACGGGTCACTCCGGCAGGATGACTCTCGGCAGGGCGTAGGTGGCAGCATGCCTGTGCTGACACTCGCCAACGACAGCTTGAACATCCGCATAGTAGCCATGAACGGGGCCATCATCGGCCGTCGAAAAGGGCCTTATACGCAGTTCTTCGAGAAACAGGCCTACGTCTCGGGTGTTCATGCCCAGCTTATGTATAATCCTGGAACGGGATGGTGCGTTGTCGACAAGCACTCTTCCAACGGTACAAAGCTGAACCAGCGCCAGATACAGCCCGACGTGAACATGACTTTGAACAATGGGGATATCCTCACAATCGCCAATGTCAACTTGCAGGTAATTATTAGGTAATGTAAGGATGATGATAATAGATATATCAGCCGCCAGTTGGACTGGACGTGTGAGGAGCCAGAACGAGGATATGATATTGGTGGCTGACCGTTTTATACGAGAAGACAGTTTAAAGACACAGGCAGTCGTCGACGGCGACGACCGCTTGCTGATAGCAGTGGCCGATGGCATGGGAGGCCATAACCGTGGCGATGTCGCCAGCAGCGACACCCTGCACAATCTGCAGTACTTCTTCTACGACATCCCGGCGTGCCTCACAGCAGGCGATTTCAACGAGGCTATCGTGGGATGGCTGGAGTCCATCAATAACTATGTCGCTGCGAAAGGACGTGCCGACGAGCAATTCAAGGGCATGGGAACAACACTTGTAGGCTTTGCCTATTACAATAGTAACTTCTACTCGATGAACTGTGGTGACAGCCGGCTCTATCGCTTCAATGACCATCAACTGGTTCAGATGACGACAGACCACTCCCTGAGCAATATAGACGCAAACGAGAAGCATTCTAACGTCATCACCAACTGTATTGGTGGAGGATTCAACTCTTCCTTTATTGATATGGTGCAGATAACGGCTATGGTCAAGAGCGGCGATCTCTTCCTGCTCTGTAGCGACGGACTGACGGACATGCTCGACGATGCGGCAATCAGTGAGCTGTTAGCGCAGGGTGCCGATGCCAGTGCCCTCTGTAGTGCGGCCATCGAGGCGGGGGGTATCGACAATGTCTCCTGTTGTGTGATAACTGTCAAATAGTAAATCGTAAATCAGTAGATTGTAAATAGAAAATAGTAAATACTAAGATGCCATTAAGATTACCAGATAAACTTCCGGCTATAGACCTGTTGAAGCATGAGAATATCTTTGTGATGGACGATACCAGGGCACACGCTCAGGACATCCGTCCGCTAAAGATTGCCATCCTGAACCTGATGCCGCTGAAGATTACCACAGAGACAGACCTTATTCGTCTGCTCTCCAACACACCGTTACAGTTGGATATCAGCTTCATGAAGTTGAAGAGTCATACGCCGAAGAACACGCCGATAGAGCACATGATGATGTTCTACCGCGACTTTGCCGAGATGCGTCACGAGAAATATGACGGTATGATCATCACGGGTGCTCCTGTAGAGCAGTTGGAGTATGAGGAGGTGGGCTACTGGGACGAGATCACTGAAATCTTCGAGTGGGCAAGGACTCACGTCACCAGTACCTTATATATTTGTTGGGCTGCACAGGCAGGACTCTATTTCCACTATGGGGTACCCAAGTATCCGTTGCCGATGAAGATGTTCGGCATCTTCCCGCAGAAGCCGCTGGATCCGAAGCTGCCCATCTTCCGAGGTTTCGATGATGTGTTCATGATGCCTCACAGCCGCCATACCGAGATACGTCGTGAGGATATCCTCGCTAAACCCGACCTCACGCTTATTTCCGAGTCGGAGGAGAGCGGCGTCAGCATCGTCATGGCCAGAGGCGGAAGAGAGTTCTTCATCACAGGCCATCTGGAGTATGCGCCGAACACGCTCGACAATGAATATAAGCGCGACAAGGATATCCGTAAAGACGTGGCGCCTCCGCTGCACTATTACAAGAATGACAATCCCGCCAATCCCCCGCTGGTCACCTGGCGCTCTCATGCGAACCTCTTCTATACCAATTGGGTGAACTACTACGTCTATCAGGAGACTCCTTATAATATTGATGACATCACTTGAACTGTTGGCTCCTGCCAAGAACCTGGCTTGTGGCATGGCCGCCATCGACCATGGTGCCGATGCCGTCTATATCGGTGCTTCACGCTTTGGTGCCCGTTCGGCCGCAGGCAACAGCATCGACGACATCCGGCAGCTTTGCCGCTATGCCCATCCGTTCGGTGCCAAGGTCTATGTGACTGTCAACACGATCCTCTACGACGATGAACTGGATGGGGCCAGACGGTTGTTGGCCGAACTTCAGGACATCGGCGTCGATGCCATCCTTGTTCAGGACATGGCCATTCTCTCGTGGAGGGTGGAGGGTGGAGGGTGGAGAGAGAACACTCCAAGTGCAGATTCTGCCGCAGATTCTGCCTCTGAACATATCTCCCTCCACACTCCACCCTCCTCCCTCCACGAAAATCCCTCCACCCTCCTCACTCCTCGATTACACGCTTCCACCCAGACCGACAACCGCACTCCGGAGAAAGTGCGCTGGCTGCACGACTTAGGTTTTTCGAGGGTTGTCCTTGCCCGTGAACTCTCTGTCGAGGAGATTGCCGAGATCCACCGCCAGGTGCCTGACGTCGAACTGGAGGTCTTCGTGCATGGTGCCCTGTGTGTCAGTTACTCTGGCCTCTGCTATGCCTCGCAGTACTGCTTTGGCCGCAGCGCCAACCGTGGGGAGTGTGCCCAGTTCTGCCGCATGAAGTTCTCGCTGGTCGACAGCGAGGGTAGGGAGGTGGAGCGCGACCGTTATCTGCTCTCTTTGAAAGACATGAACCAGAGCGACCATCTGCTGGAACTCATCGAGGCGGGGGCCACCTCTTTTAAGATAGAGGGGCGTCTGAAGGATATCAACTATGTGAAGAATGTGACGGCAGCCTACAGCCAGCGGCTCAATGAGATTGTGCGGCGCTATCCCGACAAGTATCGTCGCAGTTCAATGGGTGAGTGCCGCTATACCTTCAAGCCCGACCTGCGGAAGACTTTCAATCGCGGCTATACCAACTATTTCCTGCATGGCCGTAAACCTGATATCGCTTCCTTCGACACGCCAAAGGCCATCGGCGAATACGTGGGAACGGTGAAAGAGGTGCGTGGCGACTCCTTCAATGTTGCGGGCACAGCCGTTTTTGCCAATGGCGACGGACTCTGTTTTATCAATGCCGACAGGCAATTGGAGGGCTTCCGTGCCAACCGTGTACAGGGCAACCGCATCTGGCCTTACCGCATGCCTCAGGGTCTCCGTTCTGGGTTGTCGCTCTATCGCAATAGCGATCAGGAACAGGATCGTCTGCTCTCCAAGCCCAGCGCAGAGCGTCGCATCCCCATCCGCCTCGCCCTCCGTGCCGTCGACGATGGCTTCACGCTTGCCGTCGTAAATCACCCTGCGATTCACTTCCAGGCAGAACATATCCCTGCCCAGAAGCCCCCTCATGAGAACATCATCCGTCAACTGTCTAAGCTCGGTGATACCATCTACGTCTGTTCCGGCGTCGACATCCCTGCCGATTTCAACTTCTTCATACCCAACAGCGTTCTCTCCGACATGCGCCGTTCGCTGGTGGAATCTTTATCGAGGAGTGAGGAGTGTGGAGTTCTTTCGAGGAGTGAGGAGTGTGGAGTGTGGAGTGAGAATACTTCAAGCGCGGATTCTGCCGGAGAGTCTGCCGCTGAACATATCTCACTCCACACTCCACACTCCTCACTCCTCGAAAATTCCTCCTCGAAAGAACTCCTTCCCCCCAAATACCCCTATACCTATTTATATAATATAAGCAACCGTCTCTCCCGGCAGTTCTACGGTGAAACGGAAGAGACGGCCTATGAACTTAAAGGTGGCAAAGGCCCCATCATGCAGTGCCGCCACTGCATCCGCTACTCTTTGGGCTATTGTGTCAAGCGTGGTGGTCAGCAACCCACTTGGCATGAACCTCTCTCTCTCGTATTAGGCGATGGCCGTCATTTCCGTTTGGAGTTCGACTGCAAAAACTGTCAGATGAATGTTTATGCGGCCAGCGGCCTAAATGATGAATGATAGATGATGAATGATAAAGTTTACAGACGCTTTTTGAGTCGTGGGATGAGAAGATGGTTGATGGGTTTATCATTTATCATTTATCATCTATCATTTAGCGTAGCGTGTTATAATCGTGGACCCATCACCCCTGATGCCTGGAACCTGACGGAGGAGCAACTCGACTCCATCTCCTTCTACACCACTCACCATTATACCCAGAACTACAACTTCGTCGTGACGGGCGACTCCCTGGTGGTCATCGCCCAGGAGCCCGGCGCCATGCCTATCCCCGAAGTGGCCTCCCTCCACCCTCCACACTCCTCACTCCACGAATTCCCCTCTATCACCCTCCGTAAGCACGAGCGTATCGTCGTGGCCGACATCATGACCGTCCCCTCCGATACCGTCGACTCCGTCTGGGTGAAGGTGGCGCGCGACCAACTCACCTTTGGTTGGATCCATGAGAACGAACTCCTGGCGAAGGTCTCTCCTGACGATCCCATCAGTCAGTTCATCGACCTCTTCTCCGATGTCCATCTGCTGGTGTTCCTGGCTTTCTGTGTGGTTATCATAGCAGCCTATGGCGTGCGCCGACTGATGCGGCGGGGGGCGAAGATCGTGCATTTCAACGATATCCCCTCGTTCTATCCTACCGCGCTCTGTCTGCTGGTGGCCTCCTCGGCCGTGCTCTACAGCTCCATCCAGCTCTTCGGCCCCGAGTCGTGGCGGCATTTCTACTACCATCCATCGCTCAACCCCTTCGGACTGCCGCTCCACCTGGGGCTCTTCGTATCCTCCGTCTGGGCCATCATCATCGTGGCCATCGCCACCGTCGACGATGTCACGAAACATCTCCCCTTGGGCAGTGCCGTACTCTACCTCGGAGGGCTGACAGCTGTCTGTGCCGTCGATTACGTCGTCTTCAGCATCACCACCTTATATTATATAGGCTACCCCCTTCTTGTCGCCTACTTCATCTTCGCCTTCCGCCGCCTCTCCCTTCAGGACAGCATCTGAAGTAGATCGTTTGATTCACCACAGCCAGTCTTCCTCCTGCGCCTTCTTCAACGAAAGATCAAGGAAAGATCAAGGGGACATTGATCTTCAGAAATTCCGAGGCGATTGCCATTAATACCGTCTTCTGCTTTTCAGTAAGCGAGGCGTAACGGTCTTCGAATGTAAAGCGTTTGGAGTCAACCAAGTGGTTCAAAATCTGGCCGTAAGCCTCCTATTCACATACTTTCCTATCACAAAGGGATTATTTAACGACTTCATTTCTTGGCAATTAAGATGATTATGCAAAATTGCATAATGCAAAAATACATAATTTATCTGAACTTTGCGACTTTTCCCTTCTCCTAAAGTCGTGGGCACCTGGGTCATAGCAGCCATCATACCCAAGTATCTCCCCACGACTTCATAGCCCTTGGCGTGGCCATACCCAACGTATTTTTCCGCCGGATGATACCGGCATGAAGGCCCAGAACTCAGCGACAAGACTGCTATTCCTTCTTCAGGTAATCAAACAAATTGATTCTGCCTGTCTCGTTTTCAATATCAAGTAGCGGTACTTTCTCCAC
>CAMNPN010000125.1 GCA_946548085.1 uncultured Prevotella sp.
CCAATAACTAAAAACCTAAAACTATAAATATTACTACTAACCTAAAACAATCTATTAACCTTTTGACGATGCAAAGGTACGACGATTTTTTGATTCCCACAATATTTTGAACCGATTAAGTGTATAAATAACCACTATTCTTGACTTAAATCAATGGATTGTGTTCGATAACAATGCATATTTACTTGTTTTTACCCGAAAATGATGATAAATTGGAATTTTTGCACTACCTTTGCACCGTCGTTTTATTATATATAATGTAAATAGGTGTATGAAGAAACTTGTTTCCGTTCTCATCGTGCTGATGATTGCCGTGCTCATGACGCTGACACGCCCTGACAAGGAGCAGCACAAGGAGGCCATGATGAAGGCCATCGAGGAGTTTGTCGACGAGGAGGCCAAGGATCGTCTTGGCGACAATGTGCTGGCAGAGATCAGCCGCGGGGTGGTGGTGAAGACTGTCGAGACCGCGCTCAACTCGAAGCTCAAGGAGAACAACTACTATCTTTTCAATACCACCTCCGTCCATCTCAAAGGCAAGGACAACACGCTCTCCGTGGGGCTCTTCGGCTTTGTCTATACCTTCGACAAGGACATGATCCGCGAGAAGCTCGAGGAGGCGCTGCAGTCGAAGGAGGATGCCAAGACCGAGCGCGAGGCTGCCAAGCAGAGCGCCAAGGAGCTGAAGAAGCTGCAGAAGGAGCAGCGCAAGCGTGAGAAAGAGCTGCGCAAGGAGCAGAAGCGCCGTGAGAAGGAGGCTCGCAAAGAGCAGAAGCGTCGTGAGAAGGAAGCTCGCAAGGAGCAGAAGCGCCGCGAGAAGGAGGCTAAACGCGAGGCGTGATGCGGGTTCTGATTGTCAATACCAGCGATCGCACGGGCGGTGCTGCCGTGGCGGCCAACCGCCTGATGATGGCGCTCAACAACCATGGCGTGAAGGCGAAGATGCTTGTGCGCGACAAGCTCAGCGACTCGCTCACCATCGTTGCCCTGCCGAAGTCGCCGTTGCTTCATTGGAATTTCCTTTGGGAGCGTTTCATCATCTATTGCCGACTACACTTCTCTCGTAAGCATCTCTTTGAGATCGACCTGGCCAACACGGGATCAGACATCACCTGTCTGCCTGAGTTTCAGGAGGCTGATGTCATCCACCTCCATTGGATCAACCAGGGTATGCTCTCCTTAGGCACCATCCGCAAGATTCTGCGTTCAGGCAAGCCCGTCGTGTGGACGATGCATGACATCTGGCCTGCCACAGGACTTTGTCATGTCACACTCGGATGCCGATACTTTACCTCCGTCTGTCACCAATGTCGTCTGCTCCCTGGCGGAGGCTCAGACAACGACCTCTCCACCAGCGTGTGGCGTAAGAAGGAGCGTATGCTCGATGGTGAGAGCATCTTTTTCGTTGCTTGCAGCCGTTGGTTAGCAGGTGAGGCCAAGGCCAGCGGACTGCTGAAAGGGCAGAA
Organism: uncultured Prevotella sp.; assembly: GCA_946548085.1. Lineage (GTDB taxonomy): Bacteria > Bacteroidota > Bacteroidia > Bacteroidales > Bacteroidaceae > Prevotella. The sequence continues at coordinate 1,467 of CAMNPN010000125.1, forward strand.
GATCACCAGCATCCCTAACCCCATCGATACCCATGTCTATAAGCCGGGAGACCGCATGGAGGCCCGTCGGCGTCTTGGGCTGAAGGAAGATCGTCAGTATATCCTCTTTGCCTCTCAGCGTGCCACCAACGAGAACAAGGGGATGGACTATCTGATCGAGGCCTGCCGGCAGTTGCACGACCTGCCTCAGGTCACCGTCCTCATCCTGGGCGGACATGCCGAGGAGGTCGCACCCCAACTCTCGCTCGATGCCGTCCCCTTGGGCTATGTCAACGACGAACGGCGTATCGTGGAAATCTATCAGGCGGCTGACGTGTTCGTGCTCCCCTCATTGTCGGAGAACCTGCCAAACACGATTATGGAGGCGATGGCCTGCGGTCTGCCTTGTGTGGGCTTCCGTGTGGGAGGTATCCCAGAGGAGATAGACCATAAGCGCAACGGCTATGTGGCTGAGTATCGTAATGCCTGTGACTTGGCCAACGGCATACGGTGGGTGCTGACGTCTGCTAAAAGCGATGAACTGAGTCGTGACTGTGTGCGGAAGGTGACCCAAAACTATTCCCAGCAGAGCGTGGCTCTACGCTATATCGATGTGTATGAGCAGGCCATGGCCTTAAAACATTATAGACTATAAACAATCAACAATCAACTTAAAACTATAAACGAAACAAATGGTCATCACTTACGTTACCATCACCTATAATGCGGCAACAGTTTTACAGCGAACGCTCGATAGCGTGCTCCGGCAAGACTATCCTGACATCGTACATATCATCATCGACGGGGCTTCGACGGATGGGACCTTGGAGATGGTGAATGATTATATCTCACAATCCAATGAGGCTGACAACGGGCATAAGGTACTGGTGACCTCGGAACCAGACCACGGCATCTATGATGCGATGAACAAAGGACTTCGTTCCATTGATGGAGACTATGTCTGTTTTCTCAATGCGGGTGACTTTCTGCCTGCTCCTGATACCGTGAGTAAGATTGTTGCTTCTGTATCACAGGGGGACCCCGCTGTGCTCTATGGCGATACGGACATCGTCGATGCTGAGGGCCGTTTCCTCCATCATCGTCGACTGTCACCACCAGAACAACTCACGTGGAAGTCTTTCCGTCATGGCATGCTCGTCTGTCATCAGGCTTTCTACGCCCGTGCAGACTTTGCCATCGCCACGCCGTATGATCTCCGTTACCGTTACTCGGCAGACGTCGACTGGTGTATCCGTATCATGAAGGCGGCTGCCAAGGAGAATGTCCCCATGCAGAATCTCCACATGGTCGTGGCCAACTACACCGAGGAAGGCCAGACTACCTTTCATCACCGCGAGTCGCTCCTTGAGCGTTTCCGCATTATGACCCGCCACTACGGCTGGCTGTCTACTCTCGCCATGCACGCATGGTTTGTCCTCCGTATGGGGAAGGCTCTGGTGTCTCATCTCAAACTGTTGTTGGTCGCAGTCCTTCTGGCAGTGGGCTCCATGAATGTTTATGCAGACAAGACTGTTGATGAGTTGGAAGGTAAGGACAGGGATATGTATGATATGTTCCGTCACCTGTTCTTGAATGGTAAGCCTGATCAGTTCTATAGTTTTGCCGAGGAATATGCCAAAGACCTGCATCAGAAAGGCTATATGATGCTCTATTACAAACTGTTGTGCAATAAAGGCTTCTATGCGCTCAGGCATAATCAGGTCTATCGTGCCATTCAGTTTGCCGAGGCCCTGGACCGTGAGATCAGGGAGAACGGGGCCAGCGACTACAACTATCTGGCGACAGGCCTTTATGGTGATATCTACAGCAGCACCCGCGACATTGGGCGTGCAGAGGCATACTTCAGTCAGGCACTCGACGAGGTGGGCGACCGTGACGTGAAGTTCACCATGCGCGTCTATCTGCGTCTGGCAGAGATGCTTTGCATGAAAAATCCTCAGGAGGCTCTGACGTGGGTCGACAAGTCTGTCGCAACAGCCCGAGAGGTAGACAACATCGACTATCTCTCCATGTCGTTGGCTATCAAAGCATACATCTTTTTCAACATGGGCGACAAAGATCGGTTCTTTCCCGTCTGGCAGCAGTACGATAATCTGCGGAATCAGGACTTGCCAGAGTTCAACCATCGGTATGATAACATTATGGAGGTGGCCAAATACGCTTTCAATAAAGAGTATGAGAAGGCGATGGAGAAGGTGCATGCCGGCAATCTGGCCGTCGACAGTTCGCTGTCCGTGATCACTATCTATGCCATGAAGGGCGATATCACCCAGGGCTTTATGGCCATGAGGCGCCGCTCTATTGAGATGGACTCTATCTTCAAGATTGTGCAGAATGCCAATTTCAACCAATTATCGGCCGAAACCAGTTTGTCTCGCACCCGTGAGGAGGCCGCTTCGAACAGGAAACTTGTCAATCGCCTTACTAATTGGCTGATGGTTCTCACGGTGGTCTTCCTGTTTGTTTACATCATGGGCCGTCGTCGCTTGATGAAGAAGATCAAGGCTCGCAACAAGGAACTCAAGGCGGCTCTCAGCCGGGCAGAGGAGTCTGACCGCATGAAGACCACCTTTATCCAAAGCATGAGCCATGAGATCCGTACACCATTGAATGCGGTGTCTGGATTCACGGAGGTGTTATGTTCGACTGACAGTAAGTACTCCGATGAGGAAAAGCGTGACATGCAGAGGCGTATCTCCAGCAATGTGGAACTGATTACCTCTATCATCAACGAACTCTTAGAACTCTCCAAGAGCGAAAGTGAGGACGTTATTGCTGACAGCGAAAAGACTGATGTGTGGGTGAATAGCATCGCCCGTTCGATTGTCGAGGAGTCAAAAGGCAAGCAGAAAGCGGGTGTGGAACTCCGCTTTGAGACAAACGTGGCAGACGATTTCAAGATCCGTACTAATACCTATCGGCTGAAGAAAGCCTTGACGCATCTGATGGATAACGCCATCAAGTTTACGGAGTTAGGACATATAGAACTGTGCTGTGAACATCAGGGTAGTCAGTTGCGTTTCGTGGTGACGGATACTGGTTGTGGCGTTAAGGAAGAAGACCGTGAACGCATCTTTGAGACCTTCCAGAAAGCAGACGATTTTAAGACGGGCGTTGGCTTGGGACTTCCCATCTGCCGCAGGCTGATACACTCACTTGGAGGTGAAGTCAGCCTTGATACCAACTATATTACTGGTGCCTGCTTCATCATCACTCTGCCTTGCGACGATAAAGTTACCTAGGTAGGTGTTATGTTAGATGTTATGTTAGGTGTTTGTTAGGTGTATGTTAGGTGTTTTGCCAACACCTAACATCTCAAATCCCCTTTGTACAAAGGTATTTCAGAAGAATCTGTTAGGTGTTGACCAGATTATGCGAATTCTCCATATAATTGTTTTTCCTTCTTTTGCTATCCCGACATAGCAAAACAGGGGGTTCGTTCATAGGGATGCCTTCTAACCCTCGTTCTGATGCCTTCCACGAGTCGTTCTGATGCCTTGTACGACAGTAAGGGATGTCTCCTATGGGGGTATAGAAGGCATCCCTTACTGTGTGACTAGGCATCTCTTACAGTGTAACTTGGCGCCCCTTATGACGGGTGCCTCTTACTCCGCAGACTCTCCGTCAGGATTTTCGGGTTTCTTTATTTGATTACGGCCTTTTTGCCGTTGTGGATATAAACGCCTTTCTTTATGGGATAGCCATTCATACGGCGACCCTGAAGGTCATACCATTGAACATTGGACTTTGATCGTTGAATATTCTTTGGGGTTGTGATGGCCGTAGTCGTGACAACGCCCTGGAGGCCTTCATCGTTGTAATAGCCAGCCTGGGTGAAGTCGAGGTCCTCTGTCTGCGGCTGGCCTGTGTTGTTGAAGATGATCTTTTGGGGCTGGGTGGCAGAAGAGTTGTTTTGCTTCGTGCCGTCCCATGTCCATTTCCAGACTTTGTTGCCATTGGGAGCCGTGCCTAAGAGTTCACAGTCGATGCCTGGCCAGTTCTTTCTCTGTGAATAGGTGAAGTTCTCAGAAGGAGAGTCGCACCATGCCCAGCAGCAGATGGTGTTGGTCCAGTCGGCTGGTGCCTCGAAGAAGGCACATACCTCTCCCTCGGCGACGGTGCAGAAGTCGGGGATGACGACGACGGGCTCTGGCTCTGCCTCCTGATAATTAAAGGTACGGGTGATGATGCCGGAGATGACGCCATTGACGAGCAGTCCCACCTTTAGGGTCATGGTGGCATCGACGTGAAGGAGGGTGCCACTGAGGCATGGAGTGCCGTTGGTGGCGGAAGGCTCTGAGCCGTCAAGGGTATAGACGAGTTGAGCGTCGTCCGTATTCGATACAGCCTTTAACTCAATGTCGAAGGGCTCTGTGAAGTCACCGCTGCCTTTATTGACCCATGCTGTCTCCATGGTGTTAGCAAGGTAATAAGCGTAGTGATGGCCAGAGAGGATTTTCGTCCACAGGCCTCCTTCTGGCATGAATTGCTTCTCGTCGCCCACGACCACAAGTAGTTTGCCGTCGATGCTGTTGGCGAAGTATTTCGCATCGCTGACGATATTCTCATAAACAGACTTGTTGTTGATGCCTGAAAGTTTGCGCGCGGCAATCATTGCCTTAATCTCTGGTTTGTAGTCCTGCCAGTGTTTGAGGAATACGCAGGGCGTGCCAGGCATGGCGAGGAGGAAGGCGTTGGCCGCCAGCGTGTCTTTCTTTATCGGATCTTGTGGGGCACTGCTGGAGCGCCACTCCGTATCGTGGTTCTCGACGAAGGTGACGGCATACTGGCGGTAGGCGCCACCATCGTAGTTGTTACTGACGAGTGGCCAGTTGCCGTCGTTCTGACGGTTCAGGTAGGTCCAGTTTCCGTTGTTACAGGCGTTCCGGACGGTGTAGCGGAACTGGAAGTCGAAGGCGGCGCTGGTCTTCTCTGTATCGTCAATCCACTTGCGGATGGTGTTGCTGCTGTCCCAGCACTCGCCGACAGAGAACTGTGGTTTGCTGTCTTCATTGTACATTTTGGTATAGGATCCGCTATAGCCCTTCACCATGTCATAGCGGAAACCGGCATAGCCGAGGTCGCTGAGCAGGAAGTTGAGATAGGCCTTGACGATGCGCTGCACGTTCTCGCTCTTGTGGTCGAGGTCGCGCATGCCGCCCCATCCTTCGCCTGTGTCGTTGTTGGCGCTGACGGAGTAACCGTTGGATGTAGCCCACTTCTTGGTCGCACCGCCATCATCGTTGGCACAGATGTCGGTAGAGAGCATCTCATAAGTCTCACCGTTCCAGGTCTCCTTGGGAAAGTCCACCCAGTTGGAGAGGTTGCGACGGTGGTTGATGACGACATCGGCGATGGTGCCGAGGCCGACGGTCTTGAAGGTCTGGATCATCGAACGCAGTTGGACTTCGTTGCCGAAGGAACTGTTGTAGTCATTGAACCACCAGAGGTCGTCATAGCCCATGGACTGCGAGCCGCAGTTGCCGCTTTGGGGGATCCAGATGAGGTCGAAAGAAGTGGCGAGGTCATTGGCTTGCTGTTCGAGGACGGCCCAGCGGGTGTCTTTGAACGAGTCCCAGTAGAACCCCTGGAGCATCACGCCGCCGTAGTTCTCCGGCCAACCCTGGGCCATGGTCAACAGGGCGGTCATTGTGGTTATTATTAAGCAAGAGAAACGTTTCATGTTGTTGTGTAGCTATTTTGATGATTTGAGAAAGGCGAGCCACCCTTTCGGGCAGCCCGCCTCGGAATGGTCAGGGTAGAATCGAGTAGTATTACTCGGAAGCAGTGATTACTGCAAATGACTTCGTCTCGCAGATCGGGAAGAACTGGATGAAATACTTACCAGCGGTCTCAATCTTGAGGTTCGGGCCATCCTGCGTCAAGTTGTCTATCGTACCGCCCCAGTTGATGTCCCAGCCGTCATTGGCACGGAACTTGAATTCGTCGGCAGCCAGTTCAATGGTGCCTTCCCAAGCGCGAGTCTCTGGGTTGTATGTCAGATCGGTGTCTGTATCCCATCCGCCAGCCTGCGCAGGTCCAATGAGACCGATGCCTGTGATAGGCGTGAGTTTGTAGGTCATCTCGGCCAGATTGACTTCTGCCTTGTAGAAGCCCGGTGTTGCCAGGACATTACCAGAACCGCCGTCATCGATGAGCGTGCCGGAGAGACCGTCGTCGTTGATGGTGCCTGTACCGTAGTTGCCCTCATTCCAACTGTTGAAGGCTCCTGTGAATTTGAAGGCACCCTTACCTTCACTCCAGTCAGCATCCTGTGCATAGAAGAAGCCTGCGTAGATGCCATCCTGGTTAGCGCAGTAGAGCGGCTGTCCAACAGCACCCCAGTCGTTGTTCACACCTGCCTCGTAGATGTACTCGTTGAAGTTGAGTTCCTTGATCTCGTAGGTCATATCAGCCATATTGATACTGACACGATACATCTTGGCAGAGCCGTCGATGTGGAAGGAGTGGTCACCGTCGAGGTTATAGCGGCGGTCGAAGGAACCTGTCAGATCCTCGCTGGCTCCTGTGGTGCCATAGAGTTTCGTCCAGTCACCTGCAGCCACGGCATCGATCGCATCCTTGTCGCCGAAGGCGAACCACATGTCCTTACCTCCATCGAAAGTATAGGTGAAGACAGGATCCTCAAACACATCCTTGCTGCTGTGGTTGAACGTCATCGTCATGGCTGCATCTGCGCTCCAGTCACCAGGACCGCCGATGAGATAGTAGGCATCAGCGATGCTTACGGGCTCTACCTTGAAGGTGTAGCTCATCATGTCGATGGTTACCTTGATCTTCTTGGCTCCGGCAGGTACGCAGAACGAGTTGTCGGCACCCAGATTGTAACGGTAGTCGAGACGACCTTCCTTAGCCTGGCTGTCACCGCCTACGATACCGAACAGTTTGGTCCAGTCACCGGCTCCGATAGCGTCGCAAGCCTCGTCGTCACCGATAGCAAACCAGGTGTCACCCTCGGCAGCAGCATCGAATACAACCGTAAAGATAGGATCCTCGTAGACATCGGCACCACTGTGGTTGAATTTGATGGGCTTCTCAGCAGCCGAGCCAGCCCAGTCGTTAGGACCGCCAATGATATAATATGCCGGAGAAATCTGTACCTTGTTCAGCGGAGTGAACTGCACTTTGCTCTCAGCATAGTAGTTCTCACCGGGCTTGCCTACGATAGCATCAGATGTACCTCCAGTAACGGTATAGAGAACCGTGCGGATATACAGGTCGGTGGTTGCCGGATTGCGGGTAATCTCATTGAAGTAGGCATCCTGCAGCAGTGATGCAGATACAGAGATGTCGCTAGAACCATCGAGACTGTTGGCATTGAGTACAATTGAATTGCTGAAGTCGGCATCCTTGGAGAATTCTACTTCAGCCTTCAGGATGGTGTTGGCGGGCATGGCGCCTTCCTTCACGGTAGCAGCACCGATGGGAATTGCCTTTGCAATACCATCTTCAGTAAAATATTCAGCAAGATTGATGACAGCAGGCGTATTGTTGGCCACAGTGACATCGCTAGCCTGGAGTAGGCTCTCCTGCGGGTTGGTCTGCGGGCTGAAGATGGTCTCGAAATCCTGGTTACAGGATACGAGTCCAGTGCTGAGCAGAGCCATGATATATAAACTAATCTTTTTCATCTTCTTATTCATTTGATTAAACGATCATTCTATTGCAGTTGGAATGTGACGGTATTGTTGTTCCTGTCGACGGTAAGTTCCATCTTACCACCGGGGAATCCGGCAATGAACCATGAGCCCTTACCAGTCATACCCTTACCGGAATATGCACCATTGGTCAGTGTGATCTCAGTAGCCTCGTCTTCAACCTTGAATCCATAAGAGTCGCCACCGTCCCAGCCGGTCAGCTTGGCATAGAAGCGGAAGGTCAGATCGCCCTCAGGCATGTCTACGACACCCTTGAATACGTTGCTGCCAATCTCTGTCTCTTCGATGAACCAGCCACCGTCGACGAGTGTCTGCTTGTTGCCCTGTGAAGGCTCAGGCCAGCCACAGCAAGAACCGATCACCCACAGCGTACCCTTGGTTGGTACATTGCAGTAGGCGGCCATGTGATTGAAAGAAACAGCATTGGAGAGGATTTGTGTACCCTCGATCACCTGTGAGCTGGTGGTCTGGATGCTTGCAGCCACACGCATGGCAATCTCGCGGAAGCCCATATCCACATAGTCGTCCTCAGTAGCAAAGCCGTCGAGCTTACAGATAGCCTTGGCAATCTCCTCGCTGCTGATGTTCACATTGCAGGAAGTGAAGCCTGTTTCCAGAAAATCACTCCACTTGGTGTTACCATTCTCTACCAGTCCTACCTGTACCTTGTAGTTGACAACGGTATTTACGCCGTAGTTGGGCTGCGTCCAGGTGAGGTTCACCGTATTGTCCGGCGTGAGCTGGATGTATTGGTCAGCCACGGCCGATGTATTCAGCACAAACTCAGTAGCTGTGTGATTCGGACCGAGGGTGGGGTTGTCGTCGCGATCGGAGTCGCAGGCTGTGAACAGCATGGCGAAAGCGGCAAACAACACACTACTAAAATATCTTGTTTTCATAATCTCTTTTCTTTTTTATAGATCCGACTAAAGAATTAATAACCAGGATTCTGCACCAAGTTGGTGTTTGAAGTCACGTCGCTTGATGCCAAGGGGAACAAGTTGTACTTGCTGTCGACAGCATGCGGTGTACCCACATTGCTGTTCATGCCCTTGTGAGCCCAGAGGTAGTCACCAGAGGTGAGGAGACCGAAGCGAACGAGGTCAGAGCGGCGATGGCACTCCCAAGCCAGCTCACGGGCACGTTCGTTGAGGATATCCATCTTAGAGGGGCTTGCAATGGCATCGACACCTGCACGGGTACGGATGGCATTGAACTTCTCAACACCGCCACAGCTTACGCCGCCTACAACTTCACACTCGGCCATCATCAGGTAGACATCACCCAGACGGAATACGGGGAAGTCAGTATCGGGGAAGGAGTTGGCATCGGACAGAATGCTGCCGTCGGCCTTCAGGTTGGTGAACTTCGTGAAAGCATAGCCGCTGAAGAAGTCGCCGATATCGATAATCTCCTTTGACTGGCCGTCGGTGAAGAACTTTGCACGCTGGTCTGCGCTCTCGAACTTGTCGACGAACTGCGGCGTTACGCGAAGACCGCCCCAGCCGCTACCGCCAAGACCGTAGGCTAAATAATCCATTTTACCGCCAACTTCAGCATTGATGATATAAGTAGTACCACCGTATGCCTGTGTGTTGATGTGATCCTGATAGACGCTGAAGATAATCTCGTGGCCTGTGCCCAGCATCTGGTCGTTGTCGGCACAGAAGAGCTTCCAGTAGTCTTCAGCAGACTCCAGCTGATAGCCCAGGTCGATTACCTTCTGGCAGTACTCGGCACACTTCTGATAGTTGGCTGTGCCAGTATAGACAGCTGCATTCAGATAGAGTTTGGCCAGAATCATATAGCACAGACCCTTGCCGGCGCGATATTTCTCAGGATTTGCAGGCAGCAGATCAGCTGTCTCCTCCATATCCTTCGCGAGCCAGTTGAAGAGCTCAGAACGGCTCATCTGTTGAGGTGCACCACCACCCACAGCAGAGGTCTCATCGGTGAAAGGTACATTGCCGAACAGATCAATGGCGTGGAGATAGCTCAGGCCACGGATGGCACGAGCCTCTGCACGATACTGCTGCATGAGGGCATCGTTGCTGCCAGAGGCATCAATCTGACGGATCACCTCGTTGCAGAGAGAAATCTGGTAGAACACACGGCTGTAGCAGGCACTGACGAAGACATCGCTGGATGTCCACTGCAGTCCGTGCAGGTCTCTCAGCGTCTGGTCATTCCAGCCGATGACTGCTTCGTCGGTAGGCAGCTCCTGCAGGTTGAACAGGGCGCGCAGATACTGACCGAAACCACCGTCGATACCTTTAATATCGGGATCGCCGCTATCACCGTCGGGTGAACTTACTGACAGACCCGAATAGCACTTTGCCAGCATCTGATTGTATGCCTCTGTGCTAGTGAGCACATTCTCCGGGGTGTCGAGGTTGGGGTCGATAGGGGTCACGTTGAGATCACCCGTACATGCTGTCAGCGACACGGCGGTAGCAAAGGCAAAACTATAAATTCCGTTTTTCTTTATGTTGAATTTCATATTCTTGTCCTCCTATTAATTAAAAGTTAAAGCTAGCACCTATGATGAAGTTGCGTGGGCGGGGGTACATGTTGTTGTCGATACCGTTTCCGACTTCAGGATCCACACCGTCGTAGTTGGTGATAGTGAAGATGTTCTGTGCGGTGAAGTTCACACGTACCCAGTCTGTGATGTTGTAAGCCAGCGTCACCTTGTCGAGCTTCAGGTAAGAAGCGTTCTGCACATAGTAGTCGCTGCGGTACTGAGCCTGGTTGAAGTTCGTGTAAGGCGCAGTTGATACACGGTTACAGATAAAGTTGTTGGTCCACATGTCGGCCTTCATCTCAGTGTTAGAGGCGATGTTGTTGTAGACGTAGTTGCCCAGGCTTGAACGGAGTGATGCAGAGAGCGTCCACTTCTTGTAGCTTACCTCTGTGTTGAAACCGATGTTCACGTCAGCATCGGGCTTATAGTAGATATAGCGGTCATCGTCAGTGATCTGGCCATCGCGGTTGCGGTCTACATAAACACCCTCCAACGGTTTGCCTGCCTCGTCGTAAACCTGTTGGAATACGAAGAACGAGCTCATCGGGTTGCCCACCTGGTGGATCTGGATGTGGTTACCGACACCACCAGAGATATCGCCAGTCTCTACACCGAGGTAGCTGGGATCGTCGCTGGCTGTCAGACGGGTAATCTTATTCTTATTGTATGCAAGGTTTACACCAAATTCCCAGTGGAGATCCTTCTTCTCGATAGGTACGAAGTTCAAGGCAACCTCGATACCCTTGTTCTCCATATCACCTACGTTCATCAGCAGGTAGTTGGTCAGGTTAGTACCAGAAGCCACAGGTACTTCGTTCAGAAGGTCTTTGGTCTTACGCTGGTAGACGTCGACGCTACCGTTGATGCGGTTATTGGCGAAACCGAAGTCCAAACCAATGTTATAGGTTGTGGTTTCCTCCCACTTGATCTCAGCAGCATAACCTCTCGGTGTGATTGGGGTGATGACGCTGTTGCCAAACTGATAGAGAGAACCAGCCTGATTGGTGTGATAAGTCGGGATAGAGGGATAGTCGCCCTGACCGATGTTCTGCTGACCGGTAATACCCCAGCCGAGACGGAGCTTCAGGTTAGAGAGCCAATCGACATTCTTCAGGAATGACTCCTCGTTGACTCGCCATGCGAGTGCTGCAGAGGGGAAGACACCCCACTTGTTGTTCTGGAAACGAGAGGTACCGTCGTCACGCAGTGTGAAGGTGAGGAGGTAACGGTCCATGAACGTATAGTTCAGACGGCCGTAGAATGAAATCAGATAGCTTTCGGTCTTGAAGAGTGGTTTTGAAACAGGATATTCCAAGCCACTGCCATCGTTAGCTTTCTTTTCGTCTGTTGTCTTGTTGTAGAAGTGTTGCCAGCTGTAACCGGCGAGGATGTCGAAGCGACTGTAGATCTGCTTCAGCTCCTTGGCGTATGCCAGGTAGAACTCCAGCGTCTGGTCACGACGCAGCTGTGTGTATTTCTCCCAGGCACCTGTTCCGTTCTCAACCTTATTGTGGTAAGACACCTCACTACCAGGATCAGAAACGGTCCAACCGGAGGTGGTAGAGAAATCGAGACCGAGGTTCAAGTTGGCACGAAGGCCATCGAGGAACTTGAACTTATAGTCGAACTGTGCGTTACCCACGAAACGACGTACATAAGAACTTCTGTGCTGCTCGTTGAGCATGGCGACAGGGTTCAGCGTTGACATGGTGTTCAGGACACCGTTGTTCTCCCATTTGTGGTCAACGGGCTTCAGCGGATCGTACTGCACGGCAGCACCGATAGCGCCCTCATCAGCGAACTTGTTATGTGTGAATACACCCTTACCGTTCAGGTTGATGGTCAGACGGTCGTCGAGGAGCGTCGGGGTCAGGTTGATACCTACAGTACCACGGCTCATGCCAGTGGTCTTCAGGGTACCGTCGTTGTTCAGGAAGCCTGCGCTGACGCGGTAAGGCATCTTGAAGGCTTTGCTGCCAGAAACATAGCCGCCAGTGACGCTGGCGTTGATTTCCTCGGCGAAGGCAGTGCGGTAGATCTCGTCCTGCCATTTTGTACTAGAGGTACCCAGTGCAGCCACGGCATCGGCATTGTCACCATAGTTGGCCATGAAGAAATCGCGGAAAGCCTCAGGGCTGAGCACGTCAACCTTCTTGGCCACGGTCTTGAATGTACCGCTCATGTCAATGTTGACGCGGGGCTTTGCACCAGCCTTACCCTTCTTGGTGGTGATCAGGATCACACCGTTAGAAGCACGGCTACCGTAAATAGCGGTGGCAGAAGCATCCTTCAGAATAGAGAAACTCTCGATGTCGTTAGGGTTGATGGTGTTCAGCACGTCACCACCTGAAATGTCTGTAGAACTGATAGGCAGACCGTCGATAACTATCAGCGGGTCGTTAGAGGCAGAAAGTGACGAGCCACCACGGATACGGATCTTCGCACCAGCACCTGGCGCACCGCCGTCGGTAGTAATCTGTACACCGGGGGTCTTACCCTGCAGCAGATCTGCCGGAGAGGTGGCAAGACCCTTGTTAAGCTGGTCTGCTTCGACAGACATCACAGAACCTGTAGCATCGCTCTTACGGACGGTACCGTAACCGATGACAACGACGTCCTGCAGCACAGTCTCGTCGTCAACGAGCGTAACCTCAACACTGGGTGCAGCCTTCACGGTGGCATTCTGATAGCCAACGTAAGAGATAGTGATGTTGGCACCCTGATTAGCTTTCAGTACGAAGTTACCGTCGAAATCAGAAACGGTGGCCGTCTGTGTGCCGTCCACGCGTACTGTAGCGCCGATAATGGGTTCGCCTGTAGCATCTTTCACATGGCCTTTGACCTCAATCTGAGCAAAGGCACCTACCGATAGGAACAGACCTAACAAAAGGCCGAGCATCCTTAGCGGGATTTGAATGTTTACCTGCTTCATCATTACTTTTAATTAGTGTTAATTGTTTTTTATCTAAATAGTTATTCTGGTGCAAAGTTACGTTAGTTTTTGATACGTTGTACTTTTTTTGCATAAAAACGCACTATCTGGCCATGCAAACGTTTGCATACATGAAAGTATATAATAATATTTTAGGTTTGCGCGTGTAATTGTAAAAAAATTCATATCTTTGCATCGGAATAATTAGAAACCGAATGGAAGAGAAAGCACCGATGACAATGAAAGACATCGCCAGGGAGTTTGGCATCTCCGTGGCGACGGTGTCGCGCGCCCTGAAGGACTCGCCCCGCATCAGCAAGGAGCGCCGCGAGGCCATCCAGCAATATGCCCGTGAGCACAACTTTTATCCCAACGCCATTGGCGAGGCGCTGCGCCACAGCAGGGTGATGCCCCCGCGCATCATCGGTGTCATCGTGCCCGAGTTCACCCATTACTATTTCTCGTCGATACTCACGGGCATCGAGGAGGCTGCCGCTGCCCGCGGCTACCGCATCATGGTGGCATTGAGCGGAGAACAATATGAGCGGGAGGCACGCATCTGCGAGAACTTCCATCGCTATAAGGTGTGTGGGGTTATCGTGTCGCAGGCCAAAGATACAAAGAACTACGACCACTACCAGAAGCTGATCGATGCCGGCATCCCCCTGGTGTTCTACGACCGTATCTGTACGGGGGTGAACGCCAGCCGCGTGGTGGTCGACGACTACATGGGTGCCTACAATGCCGTGACCTACCTGGTGGAGACGGGCTGCAAGCGCATCGCCTTCTACGGCGGACCGCGGCAGCTGGAGATCTCGAAGAACCGTTTCAATGGCTACAAGGACGCGCTGCTGAAGCACGGCATGAAGGTAGATGAGCAGATCATCCGCGTCTGTGACAACCGTGCCGATGCGGAGCAGATTACCCCGGAGCTCATGGCCCTCGACAATCCCCCCGACGGGTTCTTCGCCGTCAACGACGATACGGCCATCGGCATCCTATACACCGTGAAGCATGCTGGCTACCGCGTGCCTGAGGATGTCAGCATCTGCGGCTTCACCAACGGCCAGCGCGCCGTGGCCTGTGATCCGATGCTTACCACCGTCGAGCAGCGGGGCCATCGGGTGGGGGAGGAGGCTGCTGCCATCCTCATGGACAAGGTGGAACGCCTGACGCCCATGGACCGTGTCGAGAAGCGCATCGTCCGCACACGTCTCATCATCCGAGGCACAACGCGCTGACCCCATGTCGTCCAAGGTTGTCTTTAATATTATAAATATGTGGTCGTAAAATAAAGTAACATCATCAGTCGTTAATAATAAAAAGTAAAGTATAGTTGTAAATTATGAAACAGAAGCCTGATTTAAGTTTTTGGAAGCTGTGGAACCTGAGTTTCGGATTCTTCGGCGTGCAGATCGCCTACGCCCTGCAGAGTGCCAACATCTCCCGCATCTTCCGTACCCTGGGGGCCGACCCCCACTCTCTGAGTTTCTTCTGGATACTGCCGCCACTGATGGGCATCCTTGTGCAGCCCATCGTCGGATCACTGTCCGACAAGACCTGGACCCGCTTCGGCCGTCGCATCCCCTACCTCTTCGTGGGAGCCGCCCTGGCCGTGCTCGTGATGTGCCTGCTGCCCAATGCCGGCTCTTTCGGCATGGCCGTAGGTACCGCCCTGATCTTCGGACTCTTCGCCCTGATGCTGCTCGACACCTCGATCAACATGGCGATGCAGCCGTTTAAGATGATGGTGGGCGACATGGTCAACGAGCGTCAGAAGGCGAAGGCCTACTCCATCCAGTCGTTCCTCTGCAATGCGGGCAGCGTGGTGGGATTCCTCTTCCCCTTCGTCTTCACCTGGATAGGTGTGAAGAATGTCGCCCCCGAGGGTGTCGTGCCCGACTCGGTCATCTGGTCGTTCTATATCGGTGCCGCCATCCTCATCCTCTGCGTGCTCTACACCACGGCGAAGGTGAAGGAGTGGCCGCCAAAGGAGTATGCCGAGTACAACCCCGTCGCAGAAGAGCAGGAGGGGAGTGCCAACTGGCTGACGCTCCTGAAGAATGCCCCCTCTACCTTCTGGAAGGTCGGACTGGTACAGTTCTTCTGCTGGGCAGGCATGCTCTATATGTGGACCTACGTCGTCGATGCCGTCTCCGAGACCGTCTGGGGCACCATCGACCCGACGACTGATGCCTACCAGGAGGCCGCCAACTGGACGGGTGTGCTCTATGCCATCCAGGCGCTGGGCTCCGTCGCGTGGGCGGCGCTGCTCCCGCAGTTCAAGAACACGAAGTGGGCTTATGCCGCCAGTCTTGTGCTGGGCGGCGTGGGATTTGTCATCATCCCCTTCATCCACGACCAGTATGCCCAGATCGTACCCTTCCTGCTGATCGGCTGCGGATGGGCTGCCATGCTCGCCATGCCCTTCACCTTCGTCACCAACGCCCTCCAGGGCTACGGCCACATGGGCGCCTACCTCGGCCTCTTCAATGGCACCATCTGCATCCCGCAGATCGTCGCTGCCCTCTGTGGCGGCATGATCCTCACGCTCGTGGGTGGTCATCAGTCTTCGATGATGATCGTGGCTGGCGTCAGCTTCATCATCGGCGCTGCCTGCGTGGGCGTGATAAAGGAGAAGAAGTGATTTCGAGGAGTGTGGAGTGAGGAGCGTGGAGTGAGGAGTGTGGAGTGAGGAGTGTGGAGTGAGGAGCGTGGAGTGAGGAGTGTGGAGTGAGGAGTGAGATATGATATTAAGGTGAACTCGAGAAATAGGTTATGATAAAGTTTAAAGAATGTTTCCGCTTGTGGCTGGTTGTGGCGTTAGGGGTAATCTCACTCCTCACTCCTCACTCCTCACTCCTCGCAAAAAACTCTACCCCCGTCCCAAGAACCCCCTTCACCGACCTCTATAACCTCACATCGCTCGACCTGAGCAATGGTCTCCCCCACAACCACGTCAGCGACATCTACATGGACTCCAGCGGATTCCTCTGGATCGCGACCTATGGCGGCGGGCTAGTGCGCTACGACGGCTATGGCGTCATGGCTCCCCACCTCGACCTTAACAGCAAGTCGTGCCGCAGCATCACCGAAGACCGCTTCCACCGCCTCTGGGTGGCCTTCGACGAGGGCGTGAACATCCTTGACCTCACCACGATGAAGGCCGTCGTCCCCGACCACCCCGAGCTCCAGAAGCTGCTCGTGCTCCCCTCCATCCGCTGCTATCACGATGCCCTGGGGCGCATCTGGATCATCAACAACCGCAGCGTGTCGCTCGTCACCTTCGACGACGACGGTCAGGTCGACCGCATCTACAACTACCCCCACCCCTGGCGCATGCTCGACATGGCCATCTGCGACGTTGAGGAGAACGGTAAGCCCTGGCTCGGCATCGACGGCGGACTCTACCGCCTCGTGGTGAAGGGCGACCGCCTCGTGCGCGAGGAGGTCTCCGCCCTGCTCCGCACCCTCGACGATCACTACATCACCGACATCCTGAAGCGCAACAACATGGTGTGGATCGCCACCAACATGGGCCTCTACCGCTACGATCCTTACAAGCAGACACTCACCGACTACCACCACCTTCCCGCCATGACCAGCCAGATGGTGGCAGGCATGCCCGTGCGCAGCCTCTCCCACGTGTTCCTCACCAGCCTCGCCGTCACCCCCGACAACCGCCTCTTGGTGGGCTCCCTGGGCGGCGTGAACATCTACGACGACCAGACCGACACCTTCACCGCCTGGACCACCGAGAGCAGTGTGCCGCTGAAGAGCGACTTCATCGACTGCATCCGCGTCTACCAGAGCTATATCTGGATCGGCACCGAGTCGGGCGGCATCGTCTGCCTCGTTCCCCAGCGGCTGCTGCTCCGCAATGCCGTTCACAGCGCCGACCCACGCTCGCTCTCCCCGAACCCCGTCAACGCGATGTATGTTGAGCCCGGCGGCCGCCTCTGGGTTGGCACCGTCGAGGGCGGGTTGAACCTGCGCGAGGCAGGCTCCAGCGACTTCATCCACTACACCACTGCCAACTCCGGCCTGTCGCACAACAGCGTGTCGTCGCTCGCCGCCGACCACCACGGGCGCCTCTGGATAGGCACCTGGGGCGGAGGTGTCTGCGTCACCGACAGGAGCGCTCCCCATCGTATCACCCACCTCGAGTTCTCTGGCGAGCTCAACTGGCGCACGGGCTTCGTGGGCGCCCTCACCAACGACACTATCAACGACGGCCTCTGGATCGGCAGCAATGCCGGACTCTACTTCTACGACTACCAGCGCCAGCGCCTCGAGGAGCCCTTCGAGGGCTGTCGCAGCATCACGGGCAGCATCGGCTCCATCGTCGACCGCGAGGGATTCCTCTGGATGGGCTGCATGCAGGGCGTCGTCAGGGTCGACCTCCGTTCCGGGCGCAACGGCCACCGCCCCTTCCGCCACGACTCCATCTCACATAAGCTCGACGAGCACCAGTCGCGCATCGTCGACAAGATCGCCTCCTTCTGCTTGTCGCGCGACGGCACCCTCTGGCTCGGCAGTAACGGCTACGGCCTCTACCGCCTCGTGAAAGACGGTGGCGACGGCCGCGGCCACTTCGAGGCCCTCACCACCGACGACGGACTCGCCTTCGACGGCGTGAAAGGCATCGTCGAGGATGCCAACGGCCGTCTGTGGGTCACCACCCAGAACGGTCTCTCCGTCTACGACCCCAAGACCCGCGCCTTCACCAACTTCTTCGCCAGCGAGGGCCTCGTCAACCAGCACTTCTACTGGAACTCCGCCGTCGCCGACTCCGCGGGCGTCATCTACCTCGGCAGCGAGGGCGGGCTTATCGAGGTGCTCGGTGAGAACACCGCCGCCACGCCCCACGTCAAGGTCGTCTTTACCCAGCTCATGGTCGACAACCAGGAGGTCGCCGCGGGCAGCGAGTACCTCTCCGAGGATATCACCATCGCCCGCACCATCCGTCTGCGCGAGGGCAACCGCTCCTTCTCCATCGCCTTCTCCGCCCTCGACTACGGCAACGAGAGTCAGGCCATGTTCAGCTACCGCATGAAAGGCATCGACGGCGAGTGGATCCCCCTGAAGCTCGGCGAGCACTCTGTGCGCTACAGCACCCTTCCCCCCGGCCACTACACCTTCGAGGTGCGCTACGCCTCGTCGTCCGTCGAGCAGCCCGCCATCGCCGCCATCGACGTCGTCGTCCGTCCCGCCTTCTACCACAGTTGGTGGTTCCGCCTGCTGCTGAGCATCGTCTTCGTTGCCCTCCTCATCTATCTCTACAACAGGTGGGTTGCCCGTCTCAAGCGCCGTGAGGCCGAGCAGCTGCTCAACCCCATCCGCCGCGTGCTCGAAGAGAGCGACGACCCCGCCCAGCTGCAGAACCGCATCCAGAACATCCTCGACAACCAGCAGCGCTACCAGATGAGCGTCACGAAGAGCGTCGAGGCCGACAAGGAGGAGATGCTCCGTGGCACCAAGCCCTTCATGGAGCGCGTCATGGCCATCATGGAGTCCAGCTACATGAACTCCGGCTTCGGTGTCCAGGAGTTCTGCGATGCCCTCGGCATGAGCCGTTCCGTAGCCAGCAAGCACCTCAATGCCGAGGTAGGCGTGCCCGCAGGCCAGTTCATCCGCAACTACCGCCTCAACATGGCCAAGGAGCTGCTCTCCTCGAAGACAGGCAA
This sequence comes from uncultured Prevotella sp., assembly GCA_946548085.1. Classification (GTDB taxonomy): domain Bacteria; phylum Bacteroidota; class Bacteroidia; order Bacteroidales; family Bacteroidaceae; genus Prevotella. The sequence goes on from CAMNPN010000125.1 coordinate 20,289, forward strand.
CCGCAACATCACTGAGATCGCCTACAAGGTGGGCTTCAACGACCCCAAGTATTTCACCCGCTGCTTCACGAAGATGTTCGGCGTCAGTCCCAGCAACTACAGCAACGAGTAGTTGTAATATTCTAAGGAGTTTAGGAGATTAGGAGCTTTTATTTATTTTGAGGAGTTTAGGATTTGAGGAGAGGTTTAACTCCTTCTCTCCTTTTCTCCTTAGACAAAGTCCTCGGAACTTTGAAACTGAAACTGGAATACGATGGTGACGACGGCACAAAAACAAATGCGAATAATAACGATACAGTATCAATCACAAGGGATGTGCTTGATTTAGGTCAATGATAGGTGAAAAAGAGGATAAAACGTATAAAAGTGTTTAAAATGCGCTAAAAATGCGTTTTATCCACCTAATAAATCGTTTTGTCCACTTGATTTAAATCAAATTTAATTAACTTTGCGGCAAATTTCACTAATATAATTAATTTTTTTCAAACTAAAATCAATTAACAATGAGAAAACAACTAGTATTTTCTGTGATGCTAAGTGTCGGCATGCTGGGTGGACTGACGTTCGCTCCGGTGGAGGCCAAGGCATCAGTGCAACAGAACCAGACCATCAAGGTTAGTGGTCAGGTTGTTGACCAGGACGGAGAAGCGCTCATTGGTGCGACCGTAAAGGTAAAGAACGCACAGACGGGTGTTATCACCGACTTTGATGGTAACTTCACCATCGACGCTCCTGCCAATGGGACGCTCGTGGTGAGCTACGTGGGTTACAAGGACCGTGAGATTGCCGTGCGCGGCCGCGCCGTGATCGAGACGATCCAGATGGAGAGCGACGCCATGATGCTGGAGCAGGTGGTCGTCGTGGGTTACGGTGTTCAGAAGAAGGCCGACCTGACAGGTTCAGTGTCTATCGTGAACGCCGACGAGCTGAAGCGCGTGTCGCACTCGAACATCTCCTCGATGCTCGAAGGTAAGGTGGCCGGTGTGTCAATCACCTCAGACGGTCAGCCTGGTGCAGACCCGACAGTACGTATCCGTGGTATCGGTACCTTGAATGGTAATCAGGCTCCTCTGTACGTGATCGACGGTGTGCCCATGGGTACCTCTATCCGCGACTTCTCTCCGAACGACATCGAGACCATCCAGGTGCTGAAGGACGCATCGGCCGGTGCCATCTACGGTAGCCGCGCTGCCAACGGTGTGGTGATCATCACTACGAAGGGTGGTCAGAAAGACCAGCCGCTGAAGGTCGACTACAAGGGCTACTTCGGTATGGATATCGTTTCCAATCAGCACTACGACCTCATGAATGCCGACCAGTACAGTAACTATCTGGGTATTGCCGCAGCCAACTCTGGCACACCTCTCCCTGGCGGCTACAGCCTGGGCAGCGACGGTGCCTACCACTTCCGTGACAATACGAACACTGATTGGTTCAAGGAGTCGTTCAAGACGGGTATCCGTCAGAACCACAACGTGAACCTGAGTGGTGGTGGCGCGCACAATACCTATAATATAGGTCTTGACTACTACGACCAGAAAGGTACCATCGAGGGTTCTGGTCCTGACTTCAGACGTTATACCGCCCGCGTGAACAACACGATGGATACGAAGTTCATCAAGTTCCGCACCAGTTTCGTCTATTCACACTCTGATCAGAACGTGATGTCCATCGGCAACGACGATCCCTATATTCAGGGTCTGTACGGTAACCTTGGTAACGTGCTCCGCGGTGTACTCGGTATGCAGCCGACCATCAAGGCCTACGACGAGTCGACGTGGGTGCTCGACGATAAGGTTGGTTCTGCCAGTGGCTGGAAGTACGATGCCTACGGCTATGGTGTTTATTACGACACTGTTCACGGCGACATCTCGGCTATGAACCCGCTGCTGGTGAACAACATGCTGAGTCGTAAGACCATCGTGGACCGTTTTGTAGGAACTGGTTCTGCCGACGTCGATCTGTTGAAGATGGTAGGTGTTGAGAGCAAGAACCATACCCTGACATATAAGATCAACCTCTCTTACAGCACGACCAGTGCCAACGACCGTACCTGGATTCCCGCCTGGATTCAGAGTAACCGTGTGTATCTGGCCAAGGAGAACGAGCGCCTGACTAAGGCTCACCGCAAGTATACCGATGCCCTGATTGAGAACACCCTGACCTGGGACGGTACGATGGGGCTGCATCATGCAAACCTCGTGGTGGGCCAGACCTTCGAGGAAGAGAACACCGCTACTATGGACGTAACGGGCATCAACCTCTCAGAGCCTTACTTCCTGCAGTTGCAGAACGCCGGTTCATGGAATGCCAACAGTTATGAGGCAAAGCATACGCTGGCTTCTTATCTTGCCCGTCTGAACTATGACTATGATGGAAAGTACCTCCTTTCTGCGATTGTACGTCGTGACGGTAGCTCCCGTCTGACAAAAGACAAGCGCTGGGATACCTTCACTTCATTCTCCTTGGGTTGGCGCTTCGATAAGGAAAAGTTCTATCCCATCGATCGTAACATCGTGAATATGTTCAAGGTACGTGCCAGTTATGGTGAACTTGGTAACGAGGCTTCTGTGGCCGACTATGCCATCCAGGCCACGATGCTGCGTAACAACATGACCTACAGCTTCGGCAACCAGGCCGTCACGGGTTCTGCCATCTCGACTTTCGTCAACGAAGACCTCACCTGGGAGAAGAGAAAGACCTATAACGTGGGTCTCGACCTTGCTTTCTTCAACAACCGTATCGAATTCACTGCCGAGTGGTATAAGAACAAGTCGGTCGACCTGCTCTACAATGTGCCTGTGCCTGCCAGTGCAGGTGTGAGCAACACTACTGTGACCATGAACGCTGCATCGCTGGAGAACAGCGGTTTCGAGTTCTCGGTGACCTATCGTAACAACGACCATGCGCTGAAGCATCAGATCAGTGCCAACCTGAGCACTCTTAAAAATAAGGTGACCTCTCTCGGCTTCGGTGAAGAGAAGTATATCTCTGGTGCATATATCACAGAGGTAGGCCAGGAAGTGGGTAAGTTCTACGGCTGGGACTACCAGGGCATCATCCGCACGCAGGCACAGCTTGACGAGCTGAACGCCATCGCACAGGCAAAGGGCTTCCAGGAGTACCAGGCAGGTGCACAGGTGGGTGACTGCTACTATGCCGACGTGAACGGTGACGGACAGGTGAACGGCGACGACCAGACGGTGCTCGGAAGCGGTCTGCCCGCAGTGAACTTCGGTCTGAGCGCACACCTGGAGTACAAGATGTTCGACCTGAGCATCTCTACCTTCGGTGCTCTCGGCTATCATGTGACAGACTTCCTCTACAACACGCTGACTTCCAGTTACGGCTACGGCAACCACGACGTGTCTGTGCTCAACGCCAACCAGTGGGATGGAGGTACCTACATCTCAGACGTGCCCCGCACCTATCTGGCCAACACCGCCTCGCTGGCTTGGAACGACCTGTTCAGCAGCCGTCAGATTCAGAATGCTGCTTATTGGAAGATTGCAAACGTAGAGTTGGGTTGCAACCTGCCTAACAAGTGGTTTGGAAACTATGTATCGGGTGTCCGTATCTATGTGTCGGCACAGAACCTCTTGACTATCACGGGCTACAAGGGCTACAACGTGGACTTCGCCGGAGGCACGTTCTCTCCAGGCTACAACTACTGCTCTTATCCTACACCGCGTAGCTTCATGGCTGGTCTGAACTTCACCTTCTAAGGAGAATCGAAAATTGAAAAAAGATAATTGATAATTGAAATACGATATGAAACTATATAAAATTTCCTTCGCCCTTCTGTTAGGCCTTGGCACGCTCACCTCGTGCGAGGACAAGTTGGACGTGATGAATCCCAACCAGCAGACGACGGACATCTTCGGCCAGGAGGTCTCTGACTTGGATGAAAGCGTGATTGCCTGCTACAACCATATCCGTATGGAGGGCACTTTCGCCCGTGTAGGTTATATGCTCGACGTGTGCCGTGGCGACGAGGTGTGGAACTCCTCGCAGGTGTGGTACATGCCCTACGACGACTTGAACGTCGCCTTCACTGACGAGATCGGCCAGTGGCCCTGGCGCGACTGGTACTATACTATTAAGGTGTGTAACTTCATCACCTCAAAGCTCGACGGCGACGACAGTGCCCTCTCTGAAACGTACAAGCGCATCAAGGGGCAGGCTCTGTTCATCCGCGGACTGTCGTACTACATGCTCGCAGGCTACTACCAGAACCCGATGCTCATCACCGACTACAGCGTGTATGAGACACTGACGGGCCTGTATGTTCCCAACAGCACCTACGACGAGGTGTGGGATCAGGTAGAGAAGGATTTCCGTGAGGCCATGGACCTGCTGCCTTCGCGCGACCTCGGTGGTCAGTGGGCTCAGGGCCGCGCCACCTGCGGTGCTGCTGCAGGCTTCTATGCCCGCGCCCTGATGATGCGCCACAAGTACAGCGAGGCTCTCAACGTATTGAAGGCTATCATCAACGGCCAGTATGGTACCTATAAACTGATGGCCAACTACGGTGACAACTTCCGTGAAGGCAGCAGGTACGAGAACAACGAGGAAAGTCTCTTTGAGGTTCAGTTCTTGGATTATGGCTCACAGGGTGTTGACGATGAGTGGACACCAGTGAACACCAGCCCGAACGCCACCCAAGGCTCGGCCATCGAGAGTAACTTCGGCCCTGGCGACTGCGGTGGATGGGCTGACCTCTCCGCATCACCCTGGCTCTACAACCTGTTCAAGGCTGAGCGCACCACCAGCGGCTCGCTCGACCCGCGCCTCTACTGGACCATCGGCACCTACGAGCCCGAGTGGGACGGATTTGAGTACGGCAACAAGATCTATACCATCAAGCAGACTGACGAGTGGACAAACGCAGACATCCCCGTCGTGACCAACAACAACTACGGTGGCCTGCCCGTGGCCAAGCACACCAACCTCCGTACTGGTCTGTATGACAAGGTGGTGACTGGCCTGCACGACGGTATCAACCTGCGCATCATGCGCTACAGCGACGTGCTGCTCCGTGCTGCCGAGTGTGAGAACGAGGTCAACGGTCCCACCCAGCAGGCTATCGACTGGATCAACCAGGTGCGTCAGCGCGCTGGTCTGGCAGACCTGAAACTCGTCGACTTTAATTCGGCAGACAAACTCTTCGAGCAGATCGCCAACGTGGAGCGCCCGAAGGAGTTCGGCTGTGAGTTCGGACGCGGCTTCGACCTCATCCGCTGGGGATTCTTCTACGACAACGGCCGTCTGCAGCAACTCAAGGAGCACGGTGCCGTGAACTTCTGGACAAAGGCCAACTATGGCAACGGTACCATCAACTTCACCCCGAAGGATCCTGTCGACTACAGCACATGCAGCAAGAGTGCCTTCGACAACTGGGTGCAGGGGCACGAGTTCTTCCCCATCTATCAGGGTACGCTTAACGACAACCCCAACCTCGTGGGTAATTCCGCCAACACCAGCGAGAGCAACGCAAGTAAGCTCTACGGTGCTGTCCATCCTGTGGTGAACCTGTGAAAATTGAAAATTGAAAATTGAAAATTGAAAATTGAATAGATTATGAAATACAATAAATTAGCAACAGTCCTCTGTTCAGCCGCCTTAGGGCTGCTGGTACTGACGAGCTGTGAAGGTGCCGACCTGTACAGCATTGACTCGCCAGAATGGCTCTCGAGCAGAGCAGACTCTATTGCCGCTGCCAAGGCCGCCAATCAGGGTGATGAGGAAGAGATCGAAGGCCTCCAGGAGGATGTATATCAGGTTGGTGCCGCCGACTTCTCCACTGGCTGGTGGGCAGCCTTCTCTAAGTACTATCAGATCCCTGAGGGACAGAAGTGGGTGGCTCAGTTCAACCTGAGCATCAACCCTGCTGCACCGAACACCTATAAAAACTTTGCCATGATCATCTGCAATGATGAGGACCGTGGTGCTGCCAACTATAGGGAGTATGGTGCCATCCGATATGACAACCAGCCAAGTGGTAACTCGGAGTGGGGTGATTACATCGATCGTAGTCTGGTGACGAGTGACCTCACCTTTGAGACAGATACCGACACAGGTGTTGACAAACTCGGCGGAAAGGTGACGCTGACCATCGACCGCACAGCGGGCGGACTGGTCGTCACGATAACCAACGGTACGGTGACCAAGGTCTACAACCAGACCTCACCGCTGGCAAACCTCAACGAGGATCAGTCGAATACCACGATCCGTGCGTTCCTTGTGCCAGAGGGTTCTTGCATTAACTTCCTCGGTTCTACTATCGAGCCTATCGGAGGCTTCACCTCTCGGGAAGACAAACTGCCCATCGGCCTGGTTCTGAATGGCGTGCCCAAGAAGGTGCTTCAGGGTACCACGCTTGAGGAGGCTTTTGCCAATGTCACCGCTACCGTGAAGTTCGAGCAAGAGGTATCTCTCGACGTGAAACTCTCCGACTTGTCTGTTCAGGCTGTTCCCGACATGAACTCTCTCGGCAAGAAGACGCTCATCGCTGCCTACGCCAAGACTTTCAAGGGCGAGGGTGCCACACCCGTCATTGGAACGGCTGAGTTCGAGGTTGTTGATAAGATGTACACACTGCTGGGTGCTGCTGACAACTCTTCTGCTTGGTGGAGTGAGCACTCTCAGAATATCAAGGTGAATCCAGGTGAGACCCTCGTTACAACATTCACCAACTACACCAGCGGTGGTGGAAACTGGAATAACTTTGTGGTTTGCCTGACGAGTCAGGACGGCGCTACCGAGTATGGTATCCTCCGTTCCGACAACTGGGGCTGGGGAACCGGCTGGGCTGGCGAGGAACTGGCTTCTAAGTGCACGCCGAGCGGTGGCCAGGCTGACTGGGCTACATGGCTCGCTGCCATGGACGGTGCTAAGGTGACCATCTACACCACCAACAATGGTGACGGTACATGCGACGTGAAGTGCGTGATGCTGGGCAACGATGGCGTTACCTATAATCAGGACTACATCGGTCTGAATACCGTAACCAACCCCGACGACTTCTACTTCCACCTGACTATTGACAATTGTCACCTTGAGTTTGACGATGTTCTGGGTGCAGACGACAATTCATCTGCATGGTGGAGCGAGCACTCTCCAAGTATTAAGGTGGCTCCAGGTGAGAGTGTTACTCGTCGCTTCCGCAACTACACCAGTGGTGGTGGCAACTGGAACAACTTCGTGGTCTGCCTGACGAGTCAGGATGGTGCTACTGAGTATGGTATCCTCCGTTCCGACAACTGGGGCTGGGGTACCGGCTGGGCTGGCGAGGAACTGGCTTCTAAGTGCACACCGAGCGGTGGCCAGGCTGACTGGGCTACATGGCTTGCTGCTATGGACGATGCCATGGTGACGGTCACTGTGAAGAATAATGGCGACGGCACTTGCGATGTGAGGTGCGTGATGCTGGGCAACGATGGCGTTACCTATAATCAGGACTACATCGGTCTGAACACCGTTACCAATCCTGATGATCTCTGGATGCACTTCACGATTGACAACTGTCATCTTGTGTTCGAATAATTTTCGATAGTATATATTCCACATGATTAGTTAATCAACCTGGGGGCGGACTTCGTGAAGCCCGCCCCCTTTTCTTTT
>CAMNPN010000126.1 GCA_946548085.1 uncultured Prevotella sp.
GAAGGAGGTCTACGACGGTCTGCCATCCAACCTGAAGCGCGGCTACAGCAACTCCAACGACTTCTGGCGTGACTTCAGTAAGGGTAATCTCGACAGCCGGGCTAACCAGGTGTTCGTCAACATGTACAACTATGCCGACCCCAGCTTCGGCGATAAGGCCCGCGACCTGGACATCACCCCAGGCAAGAATATCACGGTGGCCGGAGCTGAGCTGATTGAGAAGGGTGCTGCCCTGGTAATAGATGCCAGTCCCATGAGCACAGGACTCGGCTATGGTAAGGATCTCTATAGTTCTGCAAAGGCTACAGAGGATCTGTTCAAGAAGGGCGACGTGAAGGGATTCATGCAGAACGTCACCGGCAACCTCATCAACTATGGGCGCGATGCCGCCAAACTGGCCCACAAGATGCAGGGGCTGGACATCATCTACTGGGATGCCGCCGACTCTTTCTGGGATAACTTCGGAAAGGATGCTGCCACCATCTATGCTAATGACGTCGCCTTCGGCAGTTATCTGGAAGAAGACACAGGCGAACTGATACCCAATATGGTGCGAACCCACGACAAGAACGGCGAGGAAATCAACCTTCTGGTAATGGTCGACACCCAAAGTGGTAAAACCATCATCGGCTACGTGTTCGACAAGGACGGCAACATCATCACCAACCCGGAACTGCCTGGCAATAAGCAGATTACGGTGGTGAACCGCAATACCGGCAAGCGCACTACCAAGACCGTGCCTGTGCCGAAAGACGGGGAGACCGTCGTCGAAACAGAGTTCGACGAGGTGAAACTGGATGAGAATCCGGAGAATGGCTTTATCGAGGTGAAGAGCAATCCCTTCACCATCGGCAGCGCAGGCGGCAACTTCAAGGCGATGATTGTCAGCAACTATCTATATTATACTTGTGCGACGAAAGACGACTGGCTCTCGGCATCGATAGCCAGCGACATCAACTATCTCTACTTCAGAGCCTCAACCAACGACACAGGTCAGGAACGGCGTGGCAGTATCACCGTCTCGGCCACCGACTCGAAGGGAAAGGTTCTCAAGAGTACTGTGCTCACGGTGGTACAGCAGATCCCAGAGAAAACCGAATACTGGGTCAGCGCATCACCCTCAACTGTGGAGTTTGACGCCAAGGGCGGACAGAAGGAGGTGGTAATCGACCACTCCTATGCCTTGAACTATACCGTACCAGTCATTGGTGATGACCTTGTGGGCTGGTGTGACCTAACCTGGAAGGAGACAGCCACGGGCTGGAACATCGTAGTCGACGTCAATCCCAACGACACGGGCAACGAACGCTCCGGCACATTCACCATCTATGCCGCTGCCAGCGAGGAGTACCGTGACCGAGCCATCAATGAGGGAGTTTTCGATCCCGATGTCGTGCAGGCCACCACCGTCATCGTAAAGCAGGCAAAACTGGAAGAGGAAAAGGATGTTACTATAAAATCCATAAGATGCACTTTCGCTTACCGCATGCAGCATGGTACTTCGGGTGCACAATATAGTTATCTGGATATGTGGTGGAATGAACAAGACATTACTGTAAATCATAACGGGGACAACTACGAGATTTATGCACGCAGTAAAAATACAAAGGACTACACCACAGAGACAAAGTATGTAAAATTTAAGTTTACTAGACTTGAAGAGGGGAAGTATTCAGACGTGTCAAGTGTTTCTGCTGGTTATGAAGAAGAACGTGACAATGGAAAAGAAGCATTCTACAGCCACTATAAAGTGGATTTCACTGCCACTAATATAGCCTTCGATAGCAAGTCAAGTTCTAACTATGCTTATTGGACAGGAACTCACAGTACAGGTATGGGCATATCCGACTTCACCTATACCGACCAATATGACTGGGAGGAGCATTATTATGAGCATTCAGATAATAAACTTGAACTTTGTATCGAATTCAAATGACACGCATCGGTGTCGGGATACTCTGTGACATAGATTGAGCGGGGGAGCAGGCAGCAATGTCTTGCTCCCTCGCTTTTCGCATGGTGTCCTTACCTTCAGGAGGTTGAGGTCCCCCAACAGTAAATACTTTAAAATGTTAGCCACATATAATGAAACTAACAGCCTCAAACAGTGCGGCTCAGGGTTTAAATAGGTTTAAAGAAAAAACAACCACCTTCATACTCACCATTAGTCGACACATCCGAGTGAATCAAGTACTGACGAGACCCATGACATACAGATTGAAAACTAATATCAAACTCCTCCTGACTTCAGCGATGCGTCACCCCTTACTGTTTTTTTTACTTACGTTTTTTTTGAATATAGGTTGTAACGTTGTAACATCGCCGATGTACAAAGGGCGTGCAACCTATTTCTGAGGTTGTAAGGTTGTAACGAGGTTGTAACATTTTCCTGACTTGCAGCAAGCATGTCAACTTGTTTTTTTTTGATGGTTACTAATAGTGCTGTAGAGCCTGGTACCATGCGTCAGAATACTCCTAACCAATGACAGTGCTCACTAAGTGTCTGACACTTCGTGAGCATAATTTTGCCTCCAGATCAGCATTAAAGCAGATAGATATGGCAGTGCTCACAAAGTGTCAGACACTTCGTGAGCAAGACTGACCAGAAAGGATGGTTCGCTTGTTTTCTAAGCTTAGCACTCATGACGACGGCTGACATATAGTCGGAAGGTCGGTTGACATATAGTCGGCAGACCGGTTGACTATATGTCGGACGGTTGGTTGACATATAGTCGGCAA
>CAMNPN010000127.1 GCA_946548085.1 uncultured Prevotella sp.
CGGGACAAGGGACAAATACAAATTTAAACAATGGAAAAAGCAACAATCAACAAATCAATCAAACTCTCCGAGCACTATTCGCTCGGAGAGTTTACCAAGACAAGCCACAAGGAGGTAGACAATACGCCCAGCCATGTGGCGATTGAGAACCTGAAGCGGCTCTGTCTGTGGTTAGAGGAGCTGCGCTTCACATACAACGCGCTCTACTGCCTGAAGCCTGGCGAGGACTACGACACGTCGGAGAACGTGGAGCCTATCGTGATCAACAGCGGCTATCGCTCGATGGCACTCAACAGAAAGGTGGGCGGGACTCCGACGAGCAACCACCTGACGGGCTGTGCCGTGGACATCCGTTGCTTAGGCATCGAACAGGCGTTGCGCTACGCCGTGATCTTAATGGACTACGCTGACGAGACGCATCAGGACTTCGACGAACTGCTGATAGAACGCTCGCGGGCGGGCAACTACTGGCTGCACCTGGCCGTCAGGCCGAAAGAAAACAGACGTAAGACAATGTTCATTCAGGCATAAGTTGTAACTTCTGAACACAAGGTGTCTGACACTTTGTGAGGTGCTCGTTATAGGATTTGCTGACTAGCAAAGAGGGCTGACAGCATCTCTGTCAGCCCTCTTTTTGGATTTCATATCAAACTAACTCATCTTACTACAACCTTCACACCGTTGTGGATATATACGCCCTTTCTGGTTGGCTTTCCGCTGAGGCGGCGGCCGTCGATCGTGTACCAGTTGTCTCCGTTGTTCGTCAGGCGCTGGACGGCGGTCAGTCGCTGCGTATCGATCGCCGTCGGGGTGGCTGCCTCGCTGATCCACTCATAGTTGCCGACGAAATTACCGGTGAGGCTTTCCGCGAAAAAGATGATGGCGACATTCAGATGGTCACCATCAAGGCCGAAGGTGTCGTTGATGCGGTAGATGTTGTCTAACCCGTCTGGATGGGCGTTGTGGAAGGCCTCATAATTACCGAAAGGCACCACCATGTCGCCGCGTGAGTGATAGAACTGTATGCGGTGCTGGGGTTCCCAGCCCGTGACGACAGAGTTGTCGGCCAGAGCGCGGTGCAGGGCCTGCTGGGCAGTGGCCGGCTCAGCCGGCACGGTGGCCATGCTGTCGGCATTGTTCAGGTAGGCAAAGGTGGCTGGTGTGAACATCTTGTCCAGATGGCCCGCCACCTTGCCCTCTCTGGGCGAGGAGAACATCTCGGCCATCTGCTCCGGGGAATAGTAGCGGCCGAGGGTGTCTAAGCCTTCCTGCAGTTGGTCGTACCACAGCCCGGACATCTCGCTCGTGGTGTATTGCTTGCTGTCGATCCAACTGAGCACGCCCGTGTCGAGCAGTTGCTGCGACAGGAAATCCTCGATGCGGTATTTGGCCATTGCGGGATGGGTGGCGCACATGCCCTTGATGATGAGGGGCACGACCACGGGATAGGTGCAGATGCCCTTGCGATGGTCGGTCTCCACGTCGTAACTGGTACCGTCGTCAGAGAAATAGTAGCGCATGGTCTCTATGAGGTCGTAGGGGCCGTCGCCGCAGATGCTGCCATAGAAGTGCAGGTCATCGGCCAGTCCCTTCTCCTCGATGAGGCGCTGGAAGGCCAGCGTGACTGCTCCGCCCTGTGAATAGCCGAGGCCAAACATGCGCCAGTCGCTCTTGATGGGCAGCAGCGGGTTGTCGGCCGATTTCTCTGCCGCCTGCTTGCGGTAGAGGTCGAGTCCGTAGTTGACGGCGTCGAGCACCTGCTGTGCCGTCAGCCGCTGCGAGAGGTAGGGATGCGGCAAGTCCTTCGTGATGCCATAGCCTTCATAGTCGGGCGCGATGATGATGCAGCGTCCCACATAGGCGGCGGTCTGGTCGCCCACGAGTTCCTTATAGTTACGTCTCGGCAGTGTCTGCAGCATGATCTGCTCCTTAGAGAATCCCTGCGTGGTGGGCCGCTCTTCGTCGGAGCCGATGGTGGCGTGGCTGTAGACATGGACCGTCTCGATGCTGTCGGTCTCCTGACGGTCGTCAGTAGGTGTCCAGGCAATCAGGGCCGATGAGAGCACGATGCGCTCGCCGGCGGTGTTCACGGTCGGATAGTTGAAGGCATACACTGTGCTGGTGCCAGGCATAAATAGCCTCGTCAGCCGTTCGGATGGTTCTGCCTGCTGTGCCCATGTCTTGGCGGGTACAACTGCCGCCAGACAGGACATCATGATGACAGCCTGCATCAATTGTAGCGCTCTTTTCATAAATCTCATTTATTTAATGATGTTGAGATTTGTCTTAATAACTTCTTGCGATGATGACGCGGGCCTTGGAGGGCTTGCCGCTGACCATATCGACACCGGGAGTCTGTTCTACATCGAAGGGCACGCAGCGGATGGTGGCCTGGGTATCCTCCTTGATCTTCGCCTCGGTCTCGGCGGTGCCGTCCCAGTGGCAGAGGAAGAAGCCGCCGTCCTTCACGCGCTCCTTGAACTCGTCGTAGTTGTCGCACTCGTAGATATGGGCGTCGCGGAAGGTCTTTGCCTTCTCAAAGATATTCTTCTGAATATCGTCGAGGAGCTGCTTGACATAGGCAACGATGCCCTCGATGGGGCGCGTCTCCTTCTCCAGCGTGTCGCGGCGCATCACCTCGATGGTGCCGTTCTCCAGATCGCGGGCGCCGAGCACCAGGCGCACGGGTACACCCTTCAGCTCGTAGTCGGCGAACTTGAAGCCCGGGCGCTTGTTGTCAGAATCGTCGAACTTGACGGTGATACCGCTCTGGCGCAGTTCTTCGATGATGGGCTGCACCTCCTTGTTCACCTGCTCCATCTGCTCGGGCTTGGTGGCGATGGGGATGATGACCACCTGGATGGGAGCCAGGCGCGGAGGCAGCACGAGGCCGTTGTCGTCGGAGTGGGTCATGATGAGGGCGCCAATCAGACGGGTACTGACACCCCAGGAGGTAGCCCACACATATTCGGGCTTGTTCTCCTTATTAAGATAGGTGACCTCGAAGGCTTTGGCGAAGTTCTGTCCGAGGAAGTGTGAGGTGCCGCTCTGCAGGGCCTTGCCATCCTGCATCATGGCCTCGATGGTGTAGGTGTCGAGGGCGCCAGCGAAGCGCTCTGTCTCGCTCTTCACACCCTGCACGACGGGCACTGCCATCCACTCCTCGGCGAACTTGGCATAGACCTTCAGCATCTTCTGTGCTTCCTCCTCGGCCTCTTCGCGGGTGGCGTGGGCGGTGTGACCCTCCTGCCAGAGGAACTCCGAGGTGCGGAGGAACGGACGGGTGCGCATCTCCCAGCGCATCACGTTGCACCACTGGTTGCACATCAGGGGCAGGTCGCGCCACGAGTGGATCCAGTTCTTATAGGTGTTCCAGATGATGGTCTCTGAGGTGGGGCGGACGATGAGCTCCTCTTCGAGCTTGGCGGCGGGATCGACCTCTACGCCGCTCTTGTCTTCCTTGGCGCGCAGACGGTAGTGGGTCACCACGGCGCACTCCTTGGCGAAACCCTCCACGTGCTCTGCCTCGCGGCTGAGGAACGATTTCGGGATGAGCAGGGGGAAGTAGGCGTTCTGCGCGCCCGTCTCCTTGAACATCGTATCCAGCTGATGCTGCATCTTCTCCCAGATGGCATAGCCATAGGGCTTGATGACCATGCAACCGCGCACTGCCGACTGTTCGGCAAGGTCGGCCTTGACCACCAGATCGTTAAACCACTGGCTGTAATTGTCAGCCCTCTTCGTTAATTCTTTTAATTCTTTTGCCATTTTGATGTATATATATATTTAATTGCGTGCAAAATTACTAAAAAACGGCCATAGATAACGCAGATTAACACAGATTAATGCAAAAAATCTAAGAAAAACTGCGCTTTCTGTGTCGAAATTACTATCTTTGCAGCAGAAATCAAACGTTTAACGCAAAAAACAAAAGAAATTATGAAAAGTTTAAAGTCAATTTGCATCGCCTTGTGCGCAGCACTGGTGGTGAGTTGTGGTATGAGTAACACAGGTAAGGGTGCGCTGATCGGTGCCGGTGGCGGTGCTGGTCTGGGTGCTATTATAGGAGCTATTGCCGGTAACACAGCTGTAGGTGCTGCTATCGGTGGTGCCGTAGGTGCTGGCGCAGGTGCCATCATCGGCAAGAAGATGGACAAGGCCAAGAAGGAGGCCGAGGCCGTGCAGAACGCCCAGGTGGAGGCCGTGACTGACGCCAATGGCCTGGAGGCTGTGAAGGTGACCTTCGACTCTGGTATCCTGTTCTCCACTGGTAGCTCAACACTGAGCAGCACGGCCAAGTCGTCGCTCTTCCAGTTTGCCAACGTGCTGAAGAACAATGCCGACTGCGATGTGGCCGTTCAGGGCTATACCGACAATGCGGGCTGGAAGAACAGCACCGCTGCCCAGAGCCAGCAGAAGAACCTGGAGCTCTCGCAGCAGCGCGCTCAGAGCGTGACGAACTACCTGCTCTCTCAGGGCGTGAGCGCCAACCAGATCCGCAGCACGATGGGCTACGGTGAGTCGAACCCCGTCGCTGACAACGCTACGGCTGCTGGTAAGGCTCAGAACCGCCGCGTGGAGGTCTACATGTATGCTTCGCAGAAGATGATCCAAGAGGCTCAGTCGCAGGCTCAGTAAAAAAAGATGATTCAAGGTTGAGAAGGTGAACCCTTTTAAACTGATTAAAAAGTTTGTGAAATGGATAGTGGCGGCATTCTTTGCCACCACTATTCTTTCTGTTGTGCTGTTCCGATTCCTGCCCGTGTGGGTGACGCCGCTGATGTTCATACGATGCTATCAGCAAGTGACGGAAGGCAGAGACCTGAAGCTGTCGCATGACTGGGTGTCGCTCGACGAGATCTCGCCGTCGCTGCCGGTGGCGGTGATGGCCAGCGAAGATGCCAAGTTTCTCGAGCATCACGGCTTCGACTATAAGGCTATCGAGCATGCAGCGGAGCGGAATATGAAGCATCCGGAGAAGCGCAAACTGGGTGCCTCGACGATCTCTCAGCAGACGGCAAAGAACGTGTTCCTGTGGCCTGGCCGTTCGTGGACGCGCAAGGGGCTTGAGGTGTATTTCACGGCACTTATCGAACTGCTGTGGTCGAAGCAGCGTATCATGGAGGTCTATCTCAACTCTATCGAGATGGGCGAGGGTATCTATGGGGCTCAGGCTGTCGCTGAGGAGCATTTCGGAAAGGATGCCAAGGATCTCAGCAAGGGCGAGTGTGCGCTGATTGCCGCCACGCTCCCTAATCCGCGCCGCTATTCCAGCAAGTCGCCGTCATCGTATATGCTGAAACGCCAGTCGCGCATACTTCATGAGATGAAATATGTAAAGGCGTTACCTGAGAAGTAGTCTTCAGGTAAGTCGTATATAAAAAGAAAGAGTGTGTGCCAATTCATCTGACACACACTCTGATTGTTTTCTGACTGTTTTTACTGGTGCTGGTCACGCAGCAGGTCGTTGACGGTCTTCACAGGATTGAAGGTGCCAAGGGGCACTTCTACGAAGACAGTCGACCAGTTGCTCATCGCACCATTCCATAAGCCTGGTAACTCTAAGGCTTTCAGCTCTTTACCAGCTTTTGATTTAGAAGAGATGAAACCAGTGGTCTTGTCGACGAACTGAGGCAGGTCGAAGGGCTGTCCCTTGTAGTCCTTCACGGCGCAGACAAGGTCTACGGGGTTGAAATGGGTGCCCTGAGTGAACATCTTCATGTAGGCCTCGTTGTTGGTGTCGATCTGCGAGCTCTCGAGGATCTGCAGCGATACGGTGCCGTCCTGGTTATAGGTAAGGAACGGGCCGCCGCCAGGCTCTCCCACATTCTTCACCACGCCGCAGACACGCATGGGGCGGTTGAGCTTCTCGCGCAGGTAGCTGGCATCAACCTTCCTGTCCTTAGCATCGGTGCAGAGGCATTCGCTCACAAATTTGGCAATCTCCTTCAGCTGCTCCTCTGTAGCACCAGCGTCGAGCACCTTCAAATACTCGAAGGCCTGTTTCTGAAGCGTGACGAGCACGCCAGCGATGACCTGTTTCCACTCTACGGTCTCGGGCTTCAGGCGATCGGGCACCACGTTGTCGATGTTCTTAATAAAAATCACGTCGGCATCGATCTCGTTGAGGTTCTCGATGAGCGCGCCGTGACCGCCTGGACGGAACAGCAGGCTACCGTCGTCGTTGCGGAAGGGGGTGTTGTCGGGATTGGCAGCCACCGTATCAGTAGAGGGCTTCTGCTCGGAGAAGGTGATGTCGTACTTGATACCGTATTTCTTGGCGAACGAGTCGGCCTTCTCTGCCACTTTCTGCTTGAAGAGCTCCATGTGCTCGTGGGAGACGGTGAAGTGTACGTGAGCCTCACCGTTGGAGGCGGCATAAAGGGCTCCTTCCACGAGATGCTCTTCCATCGGGGTGCGGGCACCCTCAGGATACTTGTGGAACAGCAGCAGTCCCTTTGGCAGCTGACCGTAATTCAATCCCTCGGCCTTGAGCATGTTGGCAGCCACAGCCTTGTAGTTGCCCTCGGCGATGAGAGCCTTGATGCCCTTGCCCTCGTTCTTCTGGCACACAGCGTCGAGCGCATCGTAGAAGGCGAACTGCTCGATCTGGTCGAAATACTTCTTCTCGAAGTCGGTGGTGGGCACGTCGTAGTCGGCATCGACAAAGGCGAACATGTTCTTGAACATGCGGCTGGCAGCACCAGAGGCGGGCACGAACTTCACGATCTTGTTGCCAGCGGCCTTGTACTGGTTCCAGACATCCTCAAACTGCTTGCGCTCGTTGGCACTGGGGGCGATGATGCCGCGCCCGATACCTGCGGCAGCCTCCAGTTTCAGGAAGGGGAAGCCGGTCTTAAACTCGTTCAGCTGGTTCTCAATCTGCTCAGGGGTGATACCCTTCTGGGCAATCTGTTTCAGGTCTTGTTGTGATAACATAATCTTGCTTGTTTTAATTTGTTTAGATAGATAATCTTCTGCAAAAATACAAACTTTTCCAAAAAAATGCGAATAAATTCAGAGAAAATTGTAACTTTGCCCACAAAAATAGCACGAAATGACAAATTTGTTCTCATTTACCTACGAGGAGCGGAAGAAAATGGCCATGGAGACTGCTTCAATCCTGACCGAAGATATCGGCCTTGGGGGTGATGTCGTCGAAGCCTGTCTGCTGTTGCCCGATGTGGATGCCGGCATGATAACATCCGACGAGGTGAAGGAGCAGAAAGGAGCGTCGGTGGCCCGCATCATTGAAGGGCTGGAGCGTATCCGTCAGCTCTATGAGAAGAATCCTGTCGTAGAGAGCGAGAACTTCCGCAACCTGCTGCTCTCCTTTGCCGAGGACATGCGGGTGGTGCTCATCATGATTGCCGACCGTGTGAACCTGATGCGGCAGATGAAGGCTTTCCTCGAGGAGGCCGACGACGAGAACCGCGAGGCGCGACAGGCGTTTGTCAACGAGGTGTCGCAGGAGGCTGCCTATCTCTATGCGCCCCTGGCCCATAAGCTCGGACTCTACAAGCTGAAAAGTGAGCTTGAAGACCTCTCGCTGAAGTACATGGAGCACGATGCCTACTACATGATCCGTGAGAAGCTCAACCAGACGAAGGCCTCGCGCGACGCCTATATCGCGGCGTTTATACGCCCTGTAGAGGAGAAGGTGAAGGCAGCGGGCATCAAGTGCCACATCAAAGGGCGCACCAAGTCGATACACTCCATCTGGCAGAAGATGAAGAAACAGAAGTGCGGCTTTGAGGGCATCTACGATCTCTTTGCCATCAGGATCATTATTGAGGAGTCGGGAGACAATGGCCAGGAGATAGGGGAGAAGGAGCGGCACTCGCGAGAGGTGATGCAGTGCTGGCAGGCATACTCCATCGTCACCGACATGTACCAGCCCAACCCCAAGCGGTTGCGCGACTGGCTCTCGGTGCCAAAGTCGAACGGCTACGAGAGTCTGCACATCACCGTGCTCGGACCAGAGCAGAAGTGGGTAGAGGTACAGATACGTTCGGAGCGTATGGACGAGATTGCCGAGAAAGGTGTTGCTGCCCACTGGCGCTATAAGGGCGTGAAGGGCGAGGCAGGACTTGACGAGTGGCTGTCGGGCGTGAGGTCTATGCTCGAGCATGCCGACGGGCTGGAGGCGATGGATCAGTTTAAGATGGATCTCTATGAAGACGAGGTGTTCGTCTTCACCCCGCGTGGCGACCTCTACAAGTTTCCCGTGGGTGCTACCGTGCTCGATTTCGCCTACCATATCCACTCGAAAATTGGCAACCAGTGTACAGGTGGCCGCATCAACGGGCGGGTGGTGTCTATCCGTCAGCAGCTGAAGAGCGGCGACCAGGTGGAGATCCTTACGTCGACGACGCAGAAACCCCGTCAGGAGTGGCTCTCCATCGTGAAGACCTCGCGTGCACGCTCAAAGATCCGTCTGGCACTCAAGGAAACGCAACAGCGCGATGGCCTCTTCGCCAAGGAGATGCTCGAGCGGAAGTTCAAGAACCGCAAGGTGGAACAAGACGAGGCAACGATGTTTCATGTCATCCGCAAGCTGGGCTTCAAAGAGGTGAGCGATTTCTACAAGCAGATAGCCGACGGGCTGATTGATGCCAACACCGTCATAGATAAATATATAGAGGTACGTGAGGGGGAGAAGACCGTCACTGGCGACAATGTGGCGCGCTCCGCATCGGAATTTGAGCTCGACAGCTCGAAGTTCTCTCCCCTGAACAGCACGCCCGCCTCAGACGATGTGCTCGTGATTGACCGCGACCTTAAGGGCCTCGACTATCAGCTGGCCCGCTGCTGCACTCCTATCTACGGCGACCCCATCTTCGGCTTTGTCACCATCAGCGGCGGCATCAAGATACATCGTGTCGACTGTCCCAACGCTCCTGAGCTGCGCCGCCGCTACGGATACCGGGTGGTGAAGGCCCGCTGGAGCGGCAAAGGCTCGTCGCAGTACTCCATCACTCTCCGTGTGGTGGGTAACGACGATATCGGCATCGTGAACAACCTCACCAGCATCATCTCTAAAGACGAGAAACTAATCCTGCGGAGTATCAACATCGACTCACATGACGGCCTGTTCAGCGGCAATCTCGTCGTGATGCTCGAAGACACGTCGCGCCTGGAGACCCTGCTGAAGAAGCTACGCACGGTGAGAGGCGTAAAACAAGTGGAACGAATATAGCTAGAACCTAACGATATGAGGCGAATAGCAATCTTAATAACAACCTTGATGATGACAGCTTTCATCGGCTGCAAGCAGACGCAGGCCGACCGTTTTGAGCGCTATCTGGAGGAGGCGAACGACACAACGATATCCCACGTGGAGTTTATCACCCCTGGTGCCGACTCAGTAGCAGTACCTGCAGACGATGCCAACGACCCCAATGCCGACGATGATGGCATCTATACAATCCCTGACATCCCTCAGGAGCGCGATATTGACATGAATGCCAATAATTACGAATTGGAGCGCATGATGATGGGGAGGGATTAGTTAGCGGTTTACTGTTTATGGTTTACAGTTTATAGATTACGGCTTATTCGCGGTAGAGCCAGCTGGCCAGATTGTTGATCCAGCGGATGCCGAAGCGGAACCATCGGAAGGTGCTCTGCTCCTTACCTCCAAAGCGAAGGATAAACTCTCGGAACGGGTTTTTCTGAAACGGCAGACCTACGTCCATGAATACCAGATGCTGGTATCCTCTTTGATAACAGTCCTGCATCGTGTCCCAGATTGTCATCACGTCGGGATGTAGGGAGATATACGATTTCCTCTTGAATGCCGAATACCACAGATAGGCATTACCCTGACTATAGGCAACAGCTGCACAGCCAATCACCCGTTTGTGGTATTTCGTTACAAACAGACAGCCATCGCCGTCGTCCATAATCTTCTTGAAGAATAGGTCGTCGGGAATGTAGCGCTTGGGTTTCAACAGGTTGTGCTTACGCAGCAGCTTCAGGAAGGCTTTGAAGTCTTCTTCTGTTGTCACGCGGTTGGTCTCCACACCCTTCGCCCTCGAACTGTCGATACGTTTCTGCAATCGTTCGCTGATACGTTCCTCCGGGGCATGACTGTGTAGTGAGTTATGGATGCTCATCCAGTGTACTGGGAAGAATTGCTGCTGCTTCAGCTGCTTGTAGCCTGTCATTTTCTGACTCAGGTTACTCACCTCGATATACATCGTGCGGTTGCTGATCGACTTTGTCAGCGCCTCGAGCATCAGGCCGAAGAGCTGGTCGCGCGGATACTGGTCGTCGCGGTAGTACACGCCTTCACCAAGCACTCGGCAATGGATGAGCAGCGGGAAGAGGAACGTGCGGTAGCGGATGATGCCCAGCAGATGGCTAACCACCTCGCCACGCTCGTTTTCGACAACCACCATATATGGCTTCTGACGAGGTGTCTCCCTCGTCAGTTTGAAGAGTCGCGTGCTGTGGAAGTAGTTAGCTTCATTGAGCACAGGCAGTTCTTCGCTCTTGCGGTAGATGGTTGTCTTTAATCCGTTCACGCTGTTACAAACATCATTCTAAGACATTCATTAGATGCTTTTCTGTTATGCTATGCTTTTATCTTTACTTGATGTTGATGGTGCAAATTTACACAATTATTCCAAACTGCGGCAAAGATTTAGTGTTTTTAACATAGAAGCAGCACGTCCTCGCGGCTATACGTTGTGACCAGACCGAGGGACAGTATTGAAAGGTACAAAAAAAGAAAGAAATACTTGGAGGATTCAATTTGTTTTAATACCTTTGCAGGCGAAAACTAAAATAATGATATAAATGAAGGATTTTAATTTCTATGCACCCACACGGGTGGTATTTGGTCGTGAGTCTGAGGATAGGCTTCCGGAGCTGATCAAGCAATATGGCGGTACGAAGGTGCTCGTACACTTTGGCGGAGGAAGTGCCCGTCGCTACGGATTACTCGACAAGGTGGAACAGATGCTCGACCAAGCAGGCATCGCCTACGTGGAGCTTGGTGGGGTGGTGCCCAACCCGCTATTATCGAAGGTGAGGGAGGGTATCAGTCTCTGTCGTCGTGAGAGCGTGGACTTCATCCTCGCCGTGGGTGGAGGCTCTGTGATCGACTCGGCCAAGGCCATCGCCTACGGTGTTCCTTATGAGGGTGACGTGTGGGATTTCTGGGACGGGAAGGCTGTGCCACAGTCCGCACTGCCCGTTGGAACGATGCTGACAATTCCCGCTGCAGGGTCGGAGATGTCGTCGAGCTGTGTGATTACCCAGGATGAGGGCATGCTGAAACGAGGTGTGAATAGTGACCTTTGCCGGTGTAAGTTTGCTATCATGAACCCTGAGCGGACCTATACCCTGCCTAAATATCAGACGGCTGCTGGTGCTACAGATATCATGATGCACACGATGGAGCGTTATTTCTCGAAATATGAAGATGCCACACTCACCGATGCTATCGCCGAGGCGTTGTTGCGTACGGTGAAGGATGCGGTGTTCGAAGTGCTGCGTCATCCTGATGACTATCGTAATCGTGCTGCCATCATGTGGGCCAGCTCACTGTCGCACAACGACCTGACGGAATGCGGTACAGAAAAAGACTTCGCCTGCCATAAGCTGGAACATGAACTGAGTGGCCTCTTCGGTGTGACTCACGGAGCTGGTCTTGCTGCTGTCTGGGGCTCATGGGCTCGCTATGTGATGGACAAGCACATAAGCCGTTTTGTAAAGTTCGCTGTAAACGTGATGGGTGTGACGAACGATTTCGCTGATCCTCGGCAGACAGCCCTGCGCGGCATTGAGGCGACAGAACGATTCTTCCAGGCTATCGGTATGCCGACGAATATCCCTGCGCTTATAGGCCGTCAGGCTACTGAAGAAGAGATAGAGACGCTTGTGACGAAGTGTAGTCGCGGAGGAAAGATAAGCATAGGTGCTATGGAAGTGCTACAAGCGGCCGATATGGTTGCCATCTATAATCAAGCAAACAAATAAATAAATAGTTTATATGGATATTAAGGAACTACTGAACCGTACGGACCGCTTTGCTGCCGCTGCGGGGTGCAGGATAACGGAAGTGGATGCGCATCATGCCGTAGCAGAGATGACGGTGACGGAGATGCACCTGAACGGAGGAAACGTATGTCAGGGCGGAGCCCTCTTCACATTGGCCGACCTGGCCATCGCCGCCCTGATGAACTACGGCGGACAGCTTACCTTCGGCATTTCAAGTTCACTGATGTTTGTGTCAAGCGCACGGTTAGGCGACACTCTTAGGGCCGAAGCTGTCAGCGTGACAGACCATCACAAGATTCCTGCCGTAGAAGTACGGGTAAGCAATCAAGAGGGGCGCCTTATCTGTCACGTCACGGGTATGGGGTATCGCAAGAATGCGTCCATCCAGTGAATCTCACTCTATATCACGACGCATTATCAGGATTGCCTGCGTCGGAACTCGGCACAGGTGATAGCTGTGGCGATGGCCACGTTGAGACTCTCAGCAGTATCGACAGAACGGTAACTGGGTATGAGCAGACGATGGGTTACACGGGCTCTTACCTCTGGAGAGATACCATTGCCTTCATTGCCCATGACGATAACACCGTGGGGGGTAAGTGGTTGGTGGTAGATGTTTTCGCCGTCGAGTAGGGTACCGTAGACAGGGGTGTCGGCGGGCATAGCATCCAAGTATCTCAGAAGATCAATATAAATTATGTTCACGCGCGCAATGCTTCCCATCGTAGCCTGAACGACCTTCGGGTTCCAGGCGTCGACAGTATCTTCGCTACAGACTATCTGATCAATGCCGAACCAGTCAGCCAGACGGATGATGGTGCCCAGATTGCCTGGGTCTTGGATGCCGTCGAGGGCCAGTGACAGACGAGTGCTGACAGCTGAAAGGCCGTGGGCTGCTGACAGATCTTCGGGAAAAGAGATCGAGGCATCTGCGGGAAGAGGAAAGAGTGCAAGCACCTGCTGCGGATGCTGAAGGAAACTGACACGACGAAGCTCATCAGGGGTGACCTCGGTGAGGATAGATGATGGAAGATGGGAGTAGGATGAGTTGGAACGAAGCCAGTCGGAAGTAGCGAACATGGCTCGAGGCTGATAATGTACGAGGAGGTCGCCAACTACTTTTGGGCCTTCGGCCACAAAGAGTCTTTCGCGACGACGGAACTTCTTCTGTTCCAACTGGCGGATGTACTTGATCTGATTCTTGCTGATTGCCACCGTTTTAAACTTTTTCCGTGCAAAGTTACAAAAATTCTAAGATAATCTGCGAAATCTGTGGCTTTTTTTGTACTTTTGCAGATGAATATCATACAGGCAGATGAAAATAACCATGTCTAAACAGTTGCTGGCAATCTTCGCAGGCGCATTGCTCCTGTGCGGTTGTTCTGCGACCCGTCATTTGCCTGAAGGCGCATATATGCTCAACAAGGTCAAGGTGTTGACCGACTCTTCCTACAAGGATATCAATCCTTTGTCGATGAAGGATTATGTGCGGCAGAAAAGCAACACCCGCTGGCTGTCGACGGTGAAAGTGCCGCTTGGTATCTGGTCTTTGGCCGGGCGCGACAGCACATGGGTAAACCGTGCCCTCTGGGCGATGGGAGAGGCACCAGTTGTGCTTGACACATTATTGGCTCGACAGAGCTGTGACGACCTTAAGCAGGCTTTGGAGAACAAGGGATATCTTGATGCAGAGGTATCGCTATATGTGGATACTAAGAAACGCAAGTGTAATGCCATTTATCTGTTACACCCAGCGACGGCCTACAAGATTCGGAAATATGACACAGAGATTCACGACTCACTGATAGAAAAGATTCTGAGTCGTCGTACGAGCACACTCTATGCGGGCAAGCAGTTCAGTGCCGAGGCACTGAATGAGGAGCGCAACCAAATTACAGCCTATCTGCAGGATCGTGGCTATTTCCGTTTCCATAAAGAGTATATCACCTTTCGTGCACGCAGGCATCAGACCGAGAAGGAGGTAGACCTGACACTCATCCTGCATCCGTACTCTCGTTCTGGCGAAGACAGCACCTCGGTGCATACGCAATACCACATCCGTGACGTAAGTTTCCAGAGCGGCATGGAAGGCTCTACTATCCACCTGCGCCAGCATGTGCTTGAAGAAAACACATTCATCGAGACAGGACAGCCATACTCCGCATCGGCACTCAACAAGACCTACAACCACTTCGGACGACTGAACGCCGTGAGGTTCACGAAAATCAGCTATGAGACGGTGCCCGACACAGCACTGCTTGATGCCAAACTGACTGTACAGACGAATAAGCCATCCACCATTAGTTTTCAGCCAGAAGGGACTAACACTGCAGGTGACCTGGGTGCTGCTGCCTCGCTGACCTATCAGAACCGAAATCTATTCCATGGTTCGGAGGTGTTGAGTGTGCAGTTGCGCGGTGCTTATGAAGCCATCAGAGGACTTGAGGGATACAGCAATCAAGACTACCTCGAATATAGTGTGGAGAGCAGACTGTCGTTCCCAAGGTTTATAGCCCCCTTCCTCAGCGCCAGCTATCGCAGGAGCATCATTGCCAGCAGTGAGGTGTCGCTCCTTTACGATTCTCAAAATCGTCCAGAGTTCCACCGTCGTGTACTCTCCGCAGGATGGCACTACCAATGGCGACAGGAGAACAGTCCCATCAACTATCGCCTGGACCTCGTAGACCTGAACTATGTGTTCATGCCGTGGATCAGCAAGACCTTTCATGATGAGTACCTGACAGACAACTCTAATTCGAATGCCATCCTCAAATACAACTATGAGGATCTGTTCATCATGAAGATCGGTTTCGGTTTCGCCTATAATAACGGACGGACGGCTGTAAAGACGAACATCGAGACAGCAGGCAACCTGCTCGATCTCTATGCCCACACCTTTAACACGTCGAAGAACAGTTTGGGGCAGAACCTGACCTTCAACATCGCTTATGCTCAATATGCAAAGTTTGATATAGACTTCATCCACCGCCTCTATGAGTGGGATAATAGCCAGCTGGTATTTCATGCAGGTTTCGGCATCGCCTATCCCTATGGCAACAGTCAGGTCCTACCATTTGAGAAGCGATACTTCGCCGGTGGTGCCAATAGTGTGAGAGGATGGAGCGTGCGAAGTCTTGGGCCAGGAAGGTATAGCGATAAGGACGGCAAGATCAATTTCATTACGCAGACGGGTGACATGAAACTCGATGTGAACCTCGAATACCGCTCGCACTTGTTCTGGAAATTCTTCTGGGCCCTGTTTGTCGATGCAGGTAATATATGGACACTGCGTGACTATAAGGATCAGCCAGGGGGACAATTCCAGTTCTCACATCTGCTCGACGACCTCGCTGTAGGCTACGGTATGGGACTGCGACTGAACTTCGATTACTTTATTCTGCGCTTCGATCTCGGCATGAAAGCCGTCAATCCTGCTTTTGATGAGGAAGAGACACACTATCCCATCATTCATCCGAGACTGAGCAGAGATCTCGCCTTCCATTTTGCCGTAGGACTCCCGTTCTAAATCTGCAGAATCACACAATAGGGGCAGTCCCTTTTGTGAGAAAAGTTGAAAAAAATGGCCTTCGGATACATTTCATTCTTTCATTTTTGCATTATTTCAATCTTATTTTGTACCTTTGCACGAAAATACGAAAGTCATGTTGAAATTTATATCGTTTGGAAGTGGCAGCAGTGGAAACTGTTATTATTTCGGTACTGCCACAGACGGATTGATGATAGATATTGGCGTAGGCATACGCACCCTGAAGAAGTACTGTAAGGACTATGGCATACAGCTGCAGTCTGTGAAGCATCTTCTGATTACGCACGACCATGCTGACCACATTAAGTCAGTGGGTGCGTTTAGCTATGAGTATCATGTGCCGGTCTATGCCACCAAAGCCGTCCATAAAGGTATCGACCACAATTACTGCATACAACGCAAAGTGGCCGATGAGATGAAAAAGGAAATCGAGATAGGGCAGCCGTTCACCGTGGGCGAGTTCCTTGTTCGGCCTTTCGCCGTGCCTCATGACGCCAGCGAGAACGTAGGCTATGAGATTCAGGTGGAGGGCGTCACAGTCGTTATCATCACGGATGCCGGCTCGGTGACAGAGGATATCAAAGCAGCCATTGCTCGTGCCAATTACCTCATCATCGAGGCGAACCACGATGTAGAGATGGTGGAGAACGGACCATATCCGGCTTATCTGAAGAAGCGCATTCTTAGTGCCAATGGCCATCTGTCAAACACGGAATGTGGAAAGACAGTGGCAGAGAATATGTCAGAAGGATTGCGCCATGTGTGGCTGTGCCATCTCAGCGAGGAGAACAATCATCCCGAGTTGGCTCGTAAGACGGTAGAGGCAATCCTGCGCAGCTATGGTATTGTGCCAGGCAAGGATGTAGAGCTTGAAGTGCTACGCCGACAGATGCCTTCAGGCGTGTATGAATTAGAAAAAGGTGAATAGTAATGAAAGAGGTAATCATTAAAGATGCAGACCTGCAACAGGCGGCGATGGAGGGTATGGATGCCTTCCTATCGGTGTTTGTGAAGGCTATCTATGATAGCATCGGCGGCGAACTGACACCAGAGACCATGCAGGAATTGAATGCCGACCAGATGACACTGCTTGCTTGGAATACCCTTCATGAGGAGGTAATGGACGGCGGGTTCGTGCAGCTGATACACAATGGCTACGGTCCTTTCATCTTCAAGAATCCATTGGCCAAGGCCCTCCGTCAGTGGGGGATGCGCGAGCTGTCGAAGCTAATCTACGACGCTCATACCCTGTGGCTCAAACACCGTCAGGAAATAGAGAAAGACTGCACGGACGAGGAGTTTATGGC
This sequence comes from uncultured Prevotella sp., assembly GCA_946548085.1. Taxonomy (GTDB): domain Bacteria; phylum Bacteroidota; class Bacteroidia; order Bacteroidales; family Bacteroidaceae; genus Prevotella. Next base: position 16,864 of record CAMNPN010000127.1, read on the forward strand.
ACTTTTCGAACAATTCCCAGACTTCGACGATCTCGATGATATGTTCGTGGAGCATGAGGAAGAGTGGACTGACGATATCGCACACTATGTAGACGATCATTTGGACAGCTTCGCAAAGATTGTAGAATAAACAACATGAACAAAGAACAAGAACAGATTAGAAAGAAGAGTCCTATACAGATCAAGAACAAGAAGGCCTCGTTTGAATATTTCTTCATAGAGACTTTCACGGCGGGTATAGTGCTCACAGGGACTGAGATTAAGAGCATCCGTTTGGGTAAGGCCAGTCTGGTAGACACGTACTGTCTTGTTATTAATGGTGAGTTGTGGGTGAAGGGCATGAGTATCAGCCCCTATTTCTATGGCTCCTATAACAATCATGAGATGAAACGCGACAGGAAGCTTCTGCTTACCAAGCGTGAGATACGTCAGCTTGCCAGTGCGACAAAGCAGACAGGCTATACCATCGTGCCGTTGCTTGTGTTTATCGATGAGAAAGGTCGTGCCAAGATGGATATCGCTCTCTGCAAGGGTAAGAAGGAGTTTGACAAGCGCCAGACCCTGAAGGAGAAAGAAGACCGCCGTGAGATGGACAGGGCGATGAAAGTATATAAGTGAAATAGTAAGATGCATTGAGGTTTGACAAATGAATAGACTTAACGAAATCCTCAAGGAAAGAATACTTGTTCTCGATGGTGCGATGGGAACGAAGGTACAGTCTTATAACCTGACGGAACAGGACTTCAGGGGTGACCGCTTCGGCGATTTGCCCGGACTGCTAAAAGGTAATAACGACGTGCTTTCTCTAACCCGTCCGGACATCATTGCTGACATCCATCGCCAATACCTCGAAGTTGGAGCCGACATGATTACAACCAACACGTTCAGCAGTCAGCGTATCTCACAGGCCGACTACTCCCTGGGTGACTATGCCTATGAGATGGCTTACGAGGGTGCGAGGATTGCGCGAAGAGTGGCTGATGAATATTCTACACCCGTAAAACCCCGATTCGTAGCAGGGTCTGCAGGTCCTACAAATAAGACCTGTTCGATGTCGCCTGACGTGAATGACCCTGCTGCCAGAGACCTCACCTACGACGAGCTGAAGACAGCCTATCTGGAGCAGATGAACGGTTTGATAGCCGGCGGCGTCGACACACTACTCATCGAGACCATCTTCGACACGCTGAATGCCAAGGCTGCTATCGACGCCGCGCTGCAGGCCATGAATGAACAGGGTAGGGAGGTGCCTGTCATGCTCTCCGTAACTATCAGCGATCTGGCAGGACGAACCCTCAGCGGGCAAACCCTTGATGCGTTTCTGGCAAGTATCAGCTCTTATCCCATCTTCTCTGTTGGCCTAAACTGCTCGTTTGGGGCAGACCAGATGAAGCCCTATCTGCGTGAACTCGCCCGAAAGGCCCCTTATTATATTACCTGTTATCCCAATGCCGGCTTGCCCAACTCTTTGGGACTCTATGATGAAACGGCAGAAACGATGGCTCCCAAGATTGGTGAGATCGTTGATGAAGGACTTGTCAACATCATCGGAGGCTGTTGTGGTACTGACGAGACGTTTATAGCCGCCTACATCCCCGTTGTGCAGGGTAAACATCCTCATGTGCCGGTAGCAAGACCGAAGGTTATGTGGCTCTCTGGTCTCGAATTGCTTGAGATAGGAGAAGACACAGCCCATGCCATACTCGGCACTCCTCACTCTGCAATTTTTACGAATGTGGGAGAACGCTGTAACGTGGCAGGATCACGAAAGTTTCTTCGGCTCATTAAAGAGAAAAACTACGACGAGGCCCTTACCATCGCTCGCAAACAGGTAGAAGATGGCGCACTCGTCATCGACATCAACATGGACGACGGTCTGCTCGATGCCAAGGCTGAGATGGTGAACTTTCTCAATCGCATCTCGGCAGAGCCCGACATCGCCAAGGTGCCTGTGATGATCGACTCCTCAGACTGGGAGGTAATCATGGCCGGTCTGAAGTGCGTGCAGGGGAAGAGCATCGTCAACTCCATCTCCCTTAAGGAGGGCGAAGAACGGTTTATCGCCCATGCCCTCGACGTGAAACGACTGGGGGCAGCCGTTGTGGTGATGTGTTTCGACGAACAAGGACAGGCCACTACTTATGCTCGTCGTATAGAGATAGCGCAAAGAGCCTACCGCCTTCTGACCGAGACTGTCGGCATGCTGCCGCAGGACATCATTTTCGATCCCAACGTGCTGGCAGTGGCAACGGGAATGGAGGAACACGATGCCTATGCCGCCGACTTCATCAGAGCCACGGCATGGATTCATGAGCATCTGCCTGGTGCTCATGTCAGTGGCGGCATCAGTAACCTCTCATTCTCCTTCCGAGGTAATAATTATATACGCGAGGCCATGCATGCCGTGTTCCTCTACCATGCCATTGCCAACGGTATGGATTTCGGCATTGTGAATCCCGCTGCGAAAGTTACCTATGATGCAATCCCCAAAGACCAGCTCGACATCATTGAGGATGTGATCCTGAACAGGCGGAAGAATGCATCAGAACGACTGATAGAGTTGGCGGGAGAGATTCTTTCGAGGAACGAGGAGAGAGGAGTGTTGAGTAATGGCTCGGACACTCCAAGTAATCTCACTCCACACTCCTCACTCTTCACTCCTCAAATGCCTCTTGAAGAAAGACTAATCACCGCCCTTGTAAAAGGCATCGGTGACCACTTGGAGGACGATCTGAAGGAAGCACTTAAGAAATATCCTAAGGCTGTGAATATCATTGAAGGTCCGCTGATGGCAGGTATGAACACCGTAGGTCAGCTCTTCGGCGAAGGGAAGATGTTCCTGCCGCAGGTGGTGAAGACTGCCCGTACGATGAAGCAGGCAGTGAGCATCCTCCAGCCCTATATTGAAGCTGATAGGTCTGAGGGTGCCAAGCGTGCGGGTAAAGTGCTTTTGGCAACGGTGAAGGGCGACGTACACGACATTGGCAAGAACATCGTTGGTGTGGTGATGTCGTGCAATAACTATGAAATTATCGACATGGGTGTGATGGTGCCGGCAGAACAGATTGTGCGCAAGGCTCAGGAAGAGCAGGTGGATATCATCGGCCTTAGCGGTCTTATCACCCCCAGTCTGGAGGAGATGGTCAATGTGGCGCGTGAACTGCAGCGGGCCGGCCTTGACATCCCTATCATGATTGGCGGTGCCACCACCAGCGAACTGCATGTGGCACTGAAGATCGCACCTGTCTATGCGGGGCCTGTGGTCTGGATGAAAGATGCGTCGCAGAATGCCCTCGTAGCCGCACGGCTGCTGAGCGACGGGAAGCAAGTTCGACAGGAACTGGCAGATAAATACCAAAGACTGCGTGACGACTACCAGCAGGAGCAGGACAAACTCCTGTCGATAGACGAAGCCAGGAGACATAAATTGAATTTGTTTGATTGACAATATGAAAAAGGTTTTATTATTGATGATGGCCTGCTTGATGGCCTTTGTGGCAGAAGCCCAGAAGAGAGAGATGCGTGGTGCTTGGATACAATGTGTCAACGGACAGTTCCAAGGCTTAGGAAAACAGAAGATGCAGCAGACCCTGTCGTATCAGCTCGACGAGCTCCAGAAAGACGGTGTGAATGTGATTATCTTCCAGGTGCGCCCTGAGTGCGATGCCCTCTATGAGAGCAAAATAGAGCCGTGGAGCCGTTTCCTCACAGGCAAGCAGGGAATGGCGCCCTCACCATACTGGGATCCTCTGCAGTGGATGATCGACGAGTGTCATAAGCGCGGCATGGAGCTACATGCCTGGATCAATCCCTATCGTGCCAAGACCAAGGGTACGAAGCAGTTGGCTGCCAGTCATATTGCCGTGCGCAAGCCCATGAACTGCTTCGCATACGATGAACTGTTCCTCCTGAACCCCGGCATCGCCGAGAATCGTGACTATATCTGTGCGGTTGTGAAAGATATTGTCAGCCGTTACGATGTAGATGGACTTCACATGGACGACTATTTCTATCCTTATCCCGTAAAGGGTGAAACCATTCCCGACGACGAACTGTTTCTCGACCATTCCAATGGCATTAAGGATCAGGGTGACTGGAGGCGTTATAATGTCAGTCTGTTTATCGAGCAGGTATATAAGACCATCCACGAAACCAAGCCCTGGGTAAAAGTGGGCATCTCGCCCTTTGGCATCTATCGTAATAGGAACACATCCTACATCGGCAGTAATACCAACGGTACGCAGAATTACGACGATCTGTATGCCGACATACTCCTGTGGATAAACAATGGCTGGCTTGACTACTGTGTCCCGCAGCTTTATTGGGAGATAGGCCATCGTGTTGCCGACTACGATACTCTCATCAAGTGGTGGAACCAATATGCCGGAGCCCGTCCGCTGATCATAGGCGAAGATGTGGAGCGCACAGCTAAAGCTGCCGACAAGAATAATCCGCAGGTTCACCAACAGGCTGCCAAGATGGCCCTCCACCGTCAGCTGCCAAACGTGCAGGGTACGATGCTGTGGTATGCCAAGGCTGCCGTCGATAATATCGGCAATTACGGTCATAACCTCCGCAATGTCTATTGGAAATATCCTGCGCTACAGCCCGAGATGCCGTTTATCGACAACAAGGCCCCCAAGAAGGTGAGGAAGATGAAACCCATCTGGACAGAAGACGGCTATGTGCTGTTCTGGACTGCCCCTAAGGGGGAGAGCTGGAACGACAAGGCGGTGAAATACGTGGTCTATCGTTTCCGTAAAGGCGAGCGGCAGGATTACAACAATCCTGCGAATATCTTCGCTATCACCCAGCAGCCTTTCATCAAGCTGCCCTACGTGAACGGCTCCCAGAAATGGGTGTATGCAGTGACGGCTCTCGACCGCTTGCAGAATGAGAGCAAGGCTGTGAAGAAGAAGGTGTCTCTGTAGTCTATAATCCATATTCAGAAGCAATGAAGCAGTGGTTCATCATAGTCTGTGCCGCACTGTTGGTTGCAGCTTGCGGTGGCGGCAGGAAAATGTCGCCAGAAGAACTCCAGCATAAACTGGACAGTGTGAAAGCCCTTGAGATCAAGGAAAAGCTGGCTCTGCAGGGGGTAAACCTCGAAGCGTCGGACAACCCGTTGAAGTTGTTCTACGACAGTCTGGATATTCAGTCGTTGCCCATCAGTTACAGCGAAGACTATGTCAACTTCCTGCCGGCATATAAACCCGTCACACCAGACATCGTCGACTATATGGAACTTGTAGAGTGTAAGCATCCTAAGGCTGTGGCCCTGCCCGAGAGTGTGGGGGCACGGCTTATGATTATGGCTGCCGACGAGACGGAAGGGCATTATTCCCTCTGGCTCTACTCACTCGACGACGACTATGTTCCTGTGGATAAGCTGTGCCTCTATGCCGTCGACGAGATGGACCCAGAAGATATCAACGAGTTTGGCGAGGAGCAGTTCGTGCAGTATTTCTCTATCACAAGCGACTATGAAATCCGTCTGATGGACTACACCAAGCAGGAGTATAAGGCGCGCTTGGAAGAGGTGTATCATGTCGACGACGCCCGCCGGTTTGTCCTGGCGTCGAGCAAGGAGGAGTAGACGGCAGTTCGCAAACGATTACGACTATTTTCGCAAAAAATAATTAATTAATCTCCTTCAATTCTTAAAATCTTTGTACCTTTGCAAGGTGCATACTAAAATAAGTCATTCAGGAATCGTAGAGTCAGTTGCCGACGGCTGTGTGAAGGTACGTATCCTTCAGGCATCAGCCTGTGGAGCCTGCAAGGTGGCGGGTCATTGTCATGCCGCAGAGGCGAAGGAGAAGATTGTCGAGGTGTACGGCAGTGATTTCACCCGCTATACACCAGGCCAGCAGGTAGTAGTGTCCACCTCTGGCGATGTCGCTGGTCGTGCGCTCCTTCTGGGTTTTGGCGTGCCGTTTGTGGTGCTGGTCGGGGTGTTGGTACTTGTATTGGTGCTAACGGGCGACGAAGGTCTTTCTGCCCTTTGTGCCCTGGCGGCCCTCATCCCTTATTACGGGGTGCTCTACCTCTTCCGCGACCGTATCCGTCGCCAGCTGACATTCTATTTGGAATAAATAACAACTAAAACAAATAAAAAAAGCTTTATGAATTTCATCTTAATTGCAGTGATTGTATTGGGAGCCATCGGACTGATAGCCGCTATCGTGCTGTTCGCCGCCTCCAAGAAATTTGCTGTTTATGAAGACCCCCGTATCGCACAGGTGAACGAAGTGCTGCCAGGAGCCAATTGTGGCGGCTGCGGATTTGCCGGATGCGGAGGTATGGCAGATGCGCTCGTAAAGGGAGCGGATGCTGGTTCCATCGAAGGTCTGAACTGTCCTGTGGGCGGTGCTGATGTGATGGGACAGGTTGCCGACCTGCTTGGCATGGCTATTGCCAATGGCGAGCCGAAGGTGGCAGTAGTGAGATGTAATGGCACATGCGAGCATCGTCCGAAGATTGCCGAGTATGCCGGTCTTCGCACTTGTTCCGCCATGCATGCCTGTGGTGCCGGCGAGACGGCCTGTGGCTTTGGCTGCCTGGGCTGTGGTGACTGTGTGGAGGCCTGTCAGTTTGACGCCATCCATGTCAATCCGGAGACAGGCATTGCAGAGGTCGACGAGGAGAAGTGTGTGGCCTGTGGTGCCTGTGTAAAGGCCTGCCCGCGCAACATCATCGAACTTCGTAAGAAGGGTCCGAAGGGTAGGAGAGTGTTTGTCTCCTGCGTCAATAAGGACAAGGGGCCTGTGGCCATGAAGGCATGTGCTGTCAGTTGCATCGGCTGTGGTAAGTGCGAGAAGGAGTGTAACTTCGGTGCCATCACCGTAGAGAACAATCTCGCCTACATCGACCATGAGAAGTGCCGTCTGTGCAGGAAGTGCGTGACGGTGTGTCCGAAGCATGCCATCGTCGATGTCAACTTCCCGACACCTGCTCCAGCACCGAAGCCCAAAGAGCCTGCAGCACCGAAGCCCGCTCCTGTAGAGAAGCCTGCCGAGGCCCCGAAGGCAAATGTTGAACCAGAAAAGAAAGAGGAGGCTAAAGCATGAATATCAGAACATTCCGTATAGGT
>CAMNPN010000128.1 GCA_946548085.1 uncultured Prevotella sp.
TCTGCCCTCCCTCTTCTTTTTCGGTTACTGTCTCGTTCTCATTCCCGTTGCCGTTCTCGCCTTCTCCGGCACCCTCGGCTTCCGTCGTTTCCTCCGTATCCGGATCGGCCCCGGCGTTCTCGTCAGCAGACGTCTCACCCTCGGGTTCCTCGTCAGGAACGACCGCCTCGCCGTCGGGCAGCATCTTGTACCCGCCGTCGTGGATGAGCAGCCGCAGAGCCTCTTTCGACTCCACGAGCCTGGCATCGATGCCCGTGATATACTCCTGGGGCGTGAGCCTCACTCTTCGCAGGTCGGCCTCGGAGAGGATCACCCTGCCGTCGGCCGTCAAGTACCTGTATCCGTAGAGTCCGGCCCTCTGGGCCACCTCTACGCTGACCGTGTAGTCAGCACTCGTATGCATGTCCATATCTTGAAATGATTATGTTGTCTTATCTATAGCTGTCGTCCGAAGACCACCTCGCCCGTGACATCGTCCGTCACCACCTCGCCCGTGACGTCGTCGATGACTTTCTCGAGCGGTCCCATGAGATAGATATCAGGGCGAAGGCCGTACTCGTTCGTCAGCGAGATGTCCGACACGTCTTTCACGATGCTGTGCCCCCAGGCCACCTCCACGTCGGCCGCTCCGGCCTTCTGCTTCATCCACCGGCAGGCGATGCGCTCCTTCATGATCGTGTCGCTCAGGTCGCCCTTGCCGGCGATGACGTGCAGGTCGAACTGCTTATATTTCTCATTGGGCAGCCTGATGTTCCCGTTGGGCGACCATCCTGAGGCCCTCGTCTTCGGCAGCTTCCAATCCAGCTGGCACCACGCCTTGCCAGGCTGATCAGGGGCCGTCTTCGAGGTGTCTGCAGCCACCATGGCGTAGAACCGCAGCGATGCGGTATAGTCGGCGTCGAGCACAAGCGTGTCCCCGTTCTTTCCGCTCACGTAGGCGGGATGAGTCTCAATGGGTGCCGGAGTGTTGCCGTTGAGCCAGTACCAGAACCACTTCACGCTGCCGCTCATGTCGATATCTCCCGTCTTCACCTGAGCCTTGAAGGTCTTCTTCGACGACTCCCCCGACAGCGGGTTCCACGTCTGGTTGTTGGGAGAGATGATGCGTATGTCGTAGATCGTGTCCGACTTCGAGTGAGTCACCAGTTCCCCGTGCCACTTCTTTTTATTCCTGTCCCCTGTGACAGGGTCGGCCCAGCTGATCTCGGCATACAGCAGGGCGGGTCCCTGGTCGGGGCGACGATCTTCCTTCACCTTGAGCGATCCGTCGCTGAGCTTGACATAAGCCTGCGAGTCGGAGTCGGTGGTGTTGGAGATGACGGCGTCGTCCTTCTTCCATAGCACCTCGAGCGTCGGCCTGTAGAGCTTCTTCGTCTCGGGATCAGTCAGCACCAAGTCGGGCACGAGTGTCAGCGGGTAGTCGTGTCGCGTCGGTTCGAACGCGTTGCCGTTGGTGTAGTACCACTGTTCGAGCGATCCGCCAATCTCCTTCATGACAAAGCTCTCGCTCAGTTCGTAGAGCAAGGGCATGGCCTCCAGCGGCTCAGATTTTCCTAATACTATTCCGTTCATATCGGTTGATGTTTATCCAAATTTCACATCGCGCGTCACGGGCTGCTCTCCCGGTCTGACGTGCACCTGGCAGCGCAGTATCACGGGGTTGTGCCTGTTCCACACGTTGGGCATGTCGGCATCAGTGATGTGTATGGCTCTCATGCCCGCATGTTCGCGGTTCCACGATGCGTCGAGGCCTTCTCCCGAGCGCGTGGTGCGCATCCACGACCAGTCGCCGTCGGGGATGTCTGCCGAGATGTCCGTCTCGCCGTGCATCAGGTGCGGGACGATAGTCAGGTCCACATGACCCGGCACCGCGGATATGAATTTCAGCACGTTGTCGTCGGCGTCGCGGAATTCGATGGCCATCATCCGCATGCCCGTCATCTGCTGCCACGCCGTGGAGTTCCAGCGGGGCTCTTCCGTCGTGCCGTCGACGAGGCACCGCCACATGATGGCACCGTGCCACACGTCGCTCTGCTCGATGATCTGGTTGCCCCACTCGTCGGTCTCGCCGTTGGGTGTCCGGAAGTGGTAGAAGGTCTCGCCCGTCGGGTCCCACTCCTCGTACTGCACGTAGGTGATGGCAGGAGCCGCCTTCTTCTCCGCCTCGATGATCTGGTTGCAGATGATGCCGTCGATGAAGAGGTAGTTGCGCCCCGACTCAAGATACTGCGCCACCCTGGGGTTCGTCTTCACGAACTCGGGCACGTTTCCCATCACGTATCCGTACATGTATTCCTCTATGATGGGCTGGTCGACGTGTGTGAGCATCATGATGCGCCCGGAGGTCGACGACAGCAGGATGACGTTCTGCCGGTCGGCATGGTTGGTGGCGTCCACGTTTCCCCGGCGCACCACCTTCATCCTGCGGCAAGGCTGGAAGTTGACGTTTGCCGGGCACCGGTCGTCGGGCCACATCACAACGTCGACGTAGTTGTTGCCAGGCACGGCATTGACGCCCACTACGCGTGTCCACGACGTGAAATAGGGGTTGACGCCGTCGGACTCAGGGGCGTCGGTCACGTCCGACAGACCCTTGGCGTAGGCAGGCAGTGCGTTGAACACACCCATCAGGATGTTTCCCTCGCATTGCGCGGTGAAGTATCCGTCCCATTTGTCCTCGAGGTGCAGGCGGTAGACGCCCGTCGGGTTGCTGTTCTGGTCAAGCAGCTGCTCTACGCTCTCCACGATATCGTTCTCGGCCAGCACCTGGTCGCCGTCGATGGCGTTCAGTCTGTTTACGATCAGGTCGAGCACCTGCATCTGCTGCACCTTCAGGTTCGGGAACTGTGCGGTACCGTCAGGGAGTATGCCCCAGCCTTTCCCCTCGAAGAGTCCCGATACGAAGTCTGGCGACTGCAGACCCTGTTCGAACACGGCCAGGGCCTCGGAAACGAGTCCCTTGTCAAAGGTAATAAGGCCCTCTGCAGTATCGTCTTCAACTTTCGACAGGAACTCTCCAGACGATCCGATGTATTCGAGGAGCATGATCAGCGCTTCGCCGACACGCAAGGCGGTGTTGGCCGCCGTGCGACGTTCGTCCCTGATCTGCTCCAGGTAGGGTCTTATCTGTTCCTTGGTCCAGTACATATTCCTTATTTTTCTGCAAAGTTATGGATTGGCCGCAGCGTATAAAAATACCTAGAAGCGGTTGCTCCTGATGGTACCTGTGAACAGTTCGTCGAGGAACGAGGACATCAGGCCCTGGTATGCCTTGCCATAGAACTCCGCCTCGGTGAGGTTCAGGCGACGGATGCTATAGTAGTATTTCTTGAAGAACCAGTCGCGGGGCATACGCTTCTCTCCGGAGGTAAGGGCGGCCTCCTTGCCCTTGTTGGGGCCCCGCTGCACAGTCACATGCTCGAACTTCGGACTCTTCATGTGTTCCTCCGACAATCCGGCACCTACCTGTCGGGAACCGTAAGCATGCTTCCCCTCGCGGAACTTATCGCCCATGAAGAGCAGGTTGCCGCCGTTACCATGGGCGAAGCCCTTGCCGACACCGGCAGCCACAAAGAGGCCGTATTGCAGGAACTTGTGCTCGATGGTGGTCACCTGGCCAGTGGTCACGACCTCCTCGAACGACTGCTGCAGTGCTCCCGAGTCGGTGATGTTTAACTGGATGATTTTCTCTCTCCAGATATCGATCATCATCCTCGACCAGCCACGCTCGTACTGCTCTATCTCGTCGTGCGTGAAGTAGTTCCTGCTGCTCCCACCGTGCTTCCAGCGTTCCTTCCGCTCCACGGCGAGGTTCTTCATCAGTCCCATCTGCTACCTCCTTATTCCGTTACCCATTCACTCTCCAGCTGTTGCTCATCCTCATACTCCATTGATTCGGGTTCATCGTTCTCTACCATGAAGTAGAGCCCAGTGACACCGCTCATCGTATAGCGTCCGAACTCCTTGCTGTAGATTTTCTCTACGTTCAGGAAGGTGATGTCATCATCTTCGTCCTCGCGGTGTTCTTTGTCCCAGATCATGCGCCGCACGAACTGTTGGAATATCTCCCTGCAGAGGTTCAGCTTTTGCTCACGGTCTTCCATGTCATCCCATCGGTAGGACGCCAGGACGAAGACCGTATACACGCGACGCTTGAAGTACGAGACACCTTCCGAGTACAGGTTCTGGTCGGTGGTGTCGTCGATCATCACGAAGTTGGCCGTCTTCTGGAACTCCTGCATGATGCCCTCGATGCTGTCGGGGCCTGAGCAGAAGGCCGGCTTGAAGCCGTGTTCCCTGCACAGACGGTTCTGACTGGCAAGTGTCTCGAAGTAGTGTAGTGCGTCGAATATCATTTCTTATCGTATTTTTCGTGAAACTCCTTGGCCTCTCGGGCCTTCTCGTTCAGTTCTGTCAGCGCACGCCAGCAGGGTAGGGCCTTGATGGTCTCCTCCTTGGTGATATCACCCTCGGTGAGCGCGCGGATCTGTGCATCCATCGCTCCCATCAGGTCGATGTCCATCTCCTCAATGTCTGCATCCACGCGACGGAAGAAGTGCGGCCAGCGCTCTGCGAAGACGCTTTTGATATGGGCAAACCAGCGCAGGGTACCCATCTGTTCTGCAGGCGAAAGCGACAGTCGCTTAGGATGCCTGCCGCTCCGTTTCACATAGAGGAACGTCGCCAGCCGGTCTATCATCTCCGGCTTGCCGCTGCTGACTGCCAGCTGGTAGTACTGCTCGGCCATCAGGTAGTCGCCGAAAGGGTAGTGGTCCAGGATATCATCGACCGCCCGGCAGCCGTGAATGCGCTCCAGCCGCACATCCATGCCGTCGAACGGGTCGATGAAGTCGAATTGGTGTATCATGCTCTGCACCTGCCACACCTGCAGTGTGAACCATCGGCGGGGTTTCCACCATGCGGGCCGGAACCAGCAGCGGTAGCTCTGTGGCTCATCGTGTGCAGTGCGTACGGTATAGCCTTCGATATGTATGCCGCTCAGCCGGATAAGCATGTATGTTTTGACTGTCGCCAGATTGTCGAACAGTGACAGCAGCGTCAGCACGTAGCGCAGCTGCTGCTGTGTCATCTTCTGCCAGGAAGTGGGGGCATAGAGGTCTATCGAGCCGTCAGCCAAAAATGTAGGCCGGTGCGTCCTGAGTGTTCTGAAAAGTCTCATGATGGTTTACAGGATATCCGTGTTCAGCATATACAGAATATTTCTCCAGATCAGCGTCGAGCATGTTCAACAGTCGTCGCATCTTCAGCTTGACCGCCTCCTGGTCACCGGCGATCCACAGGTTGATGATGTGCCGGCACAGGAAGATGACAGGACTGTCATCGACTGTCACCTTGCCGCAGCGCACATGATCCAGGAGCACGTCCATATACTGGTTGCTCAGTTTCAGGCGCAGTGCTTCGTCAGCCTCGTCGATGAGCCGTCGTGCGGCCTGCCACTCCAGATGCGACGCTGCAGGGCCTTGCATCTTCTGCAGCATACGGAAGTCGAAGAATAGCGTATCGATGTTCTCGCGTGCCTGGTCTGTAGTGCCCCAGTCGTTGACCTTGCACAGTTCGGTCAACAGCTGGCCATGCGCTATCAGGAAACCGTCGCGGAGGTGTCCTATCAGGGCATCCACGCGCTGCTTCGAGGCCGGTGCCATCTGATTTGTGCTGACCACCCCGAATCCGGTAGGTGTCAGTACCAGGTCCAATTGCCGGAACACGGAGAGGAACGCCTGCAGGCATACCCATTTCTTGACGGCGTTCTTCAGACTCTCGTGGCCTTCCCCCTCGATGGCTGACGTACCCACATCCCCGAGTACGCCAGCCTTGCAGTCGTCTAAGGTAGAAGAAAACTGTGGTTCTACCTTCTCATATACCTCCTCATGGGAGGAGATCGCCACGGAAACAATTTTCTCAAATTCAGCCTTTGTTATTTCCATCGTTGCTATTGTTGTTATCGTTATTGTCTGCAGTTACTTTCTCTGCATCCTTATTCTCATCGAGGGTGGTGAGCATCAGCATGGGCACGTCGACAGTCACCCTGTCACTCCAGCCGTTATAATGGAGGATGACGTGGTAGGGCTTCATCATCACGTCGTGGAAGGGCTTCTCAAGAGCCTGCTTCATGGTGAACAGTTCGCGCTTGTCAGAGCCGGAGTTGTTCATCTGGCTCTTTCCCGGCGTGGCACCGATCAGGTTGGGGTGGACGCCGAAGGCAAAGCACAGTGTGTTGGCAGCCTCCTGCATGTCGTCGGCCCAGTCGCCGCCCTCCTTCTTTCCCTGGTTCAGGTTGATGACGCGCACCATGGAGTGTTCCTTGCCCGTGGGATCCACATAGTAGCCGCTGATCAGCGCCTTGCCGGCATTCTTCGGACCGCAGACGAAGTCAATGATATTCTGCTTCTCCTGTTTGATACGCGCCTTGCGCTCGTCCTCATCGGTGATGCCATCGTTGTCGCAGACGAGATCCCAGTAGTCGTCATGCACCTCGATCTGCAGGCGCGGGGCCGACGTGTTCTGGATCATGAACCGCTTGCTGATGCCTATCAGTTCGTAGATGTCGAACCAGGCATCGCGGAAGGCCGACAGGTAGTAAGGCCTGGAGTACACCTGGCGCCCTGGCGTGGCCATGCGGCACACGATGGCAAACTCACAGTCGCGTCCGTCGGCCGGAGCCTTGCGGTTCTGACCTGTCTTCGGATCCGGCTCCCTGCCCATACGCACCATCAGGTCGCCCAGGGGATCGTAGAAGTCGAGCAGCGGCAGCACCTCGATCTCCTTGGGGTCGGGGGCTCCATCCCTCCAGTCGCCATAAAGCACGGTGTTAAACACCTTGGTCCCAGCCTTGCGGGCGAAGCGGCAGTAGCATGTCTCCCTGTGGCGTACCTGCACGATCTGCTGATGGTCTCTCCGGAGGATGATCTTCGTGATGGTGGTGAAGAAGAACTTCATGTCGGTGGCCTGCTCCAGGAACAGTTCGTGCAGCGAGTTCCTCAGGCAGAAGCTCCGGATATCAGCCTCCTGCGTATCCTCGCGGGTCTCACGGTCGATGAAGCGGATGCCCTGGCCGTAGCAGGCCTGCACGTTGAACAGCTGGCACTGCGAGGTCACCATGTTCTGGCCGATGCGCTCCATCACCTTGAACGGCAGCTGGTCGCCGTCGCCATACGGCACATATTCATATTCTGTCGTCCCGATGGTGATAGCTACGGTATTCAGCTTCTCGTCGAAGCCGTCGACCACGTCAAGGCTCTCCGCGTATTTCGTGGCGGGACTGCCTTCTTCCTTGAAATCCACCACACCGACAGGCGCCACCCCGTAGCGTGTCCATCCCGGTCTGTGCCCGATGGGCACCAATTCCTTTTTGCTCTCTTCGTTCATAGATATACTGGATGTCCGTTAAACTCATAGATCAGCACGTCGATGACGGCCCTCACTTCCCCGTTCACGGGGTTCATCAGGCGATGGATGCCACCCCGCCAGTGGCCGGTGAGGGGAATCCAGCCGATATAGTCAACCTCGTTGCCGTCCTTCTTCCATGCCTTCACCGTGACCTTCTGGCGGTATTTCCCTGCCAGATCGATCTGCTGCAGAACGTAGTTGATATGGTATGCCTCTTTCATCTTAGTTGAAGGTGTTGTCGAAGGTGTTGTCAAAGATCCTGCCCACGCGGTTTAGCTGCATCACGTTCTGGATGCGTTGTGCGTACTGGTAGGTGAATGTGAAGCGCGGCATGAAGTCGTCGTTGTTGCTTATCTCCGACTTCGACTCGGTGATGGTCACCTCCTTGCCGCCGTCGGCGTTGGTGATGCTACCGCCAATCACGTTGACCACATACACCTCGTCCGAGCGGAACAGGTCCTCGGCCCAGTTGGCCATGGCCGTAGTGAGGATGCCCGTGTCGGCGAGGAAATTGCGCGTCTCCTCGATATGGTAGTTGCGCAGCTTGCCGTGGACACGCGTCGACGAGCGCTTATATTGTGGGTTCACGCGGTGCGTACCCGTGCAGTAGAGCAGCTCCCAGACGCCGAAGGAGTTGTAGAACTCGAGTATCGGTGCGCAGTCGGGCTGAGAGAAGTCGATGTCGAAGCGCTGGCTGCGCTGTCCTGCGGTCACGGTGTATGACACCAGCCGCTTGCCATTGGCTACGAACCTGTCCGGGCTGACGTCGAGCTGTCTGTATGTCGAGCTGCTGCTGACGACAGTGGCCGAGAAAGTGCCCGTTGTGGCATCGTCGTACACCGCAGTCACCACGGCTGCTTCAGCACCGTACATCCACAGGTACTCGAGACGGCCCAGTGCTGTCACCTTGGGCCCGTCGAGGATGGTCAGGAAGCGGCTGGCATAGAACTCCGCGGCCGATATGCCTACGTCTACCTTCGCGAACAGGATGGTGAAGGCGGCCGTACTGCTGCCGTCAGTGATGGTGACGCCGCACACCAGTTTCTTGCTGGTATAGGGTTCGAACAGTAGGCCCAGGTCTTCGAGGGTGATCACCCCGCCCACTGGCCACAACTCTTCGTCGAAAAGCGTCACGCCGTCACAGACGATGGTTACATGCCGGGATGCGTCGTCAGCGGAGGGAATGGTCACGTCGGGCATACCTGAGATGAAGTAGGCCTGGCCGTTTAGTGATGAAAGACTGACTGTTTCCATTGCGATCTTTTCTTTTCGGCAAAGGTACGGAGGTACAGTCCAATCTAAAAATACCGCAAAAAAAAACGGCAGCGCGTCATCACGACGGGCCACCGGCTCAAAAAAAATGCTCAAACTATACTCGGAAACTCTTCTCACGTCAGGATGTCACGTCCATAAACCTCCAGATAGCCCACTTCAGGGTGCCGTCTGCGATGGTCGTCACATGGTAGTCGTGGCAGCGGAGCCACCCGGTCACCACATCCTTGCTCACGTACATCATCGGCGTTAGGTCGTCGATGATCTCATCCGTCGTCTTGAATTCCTCCACGGCCTTGCCGAAGCCCGGATCATCCTCCGGCAGGTTGCGCCTGAAGGTGAAGTACCCGTCGAGTACCTCGGTCTGGAACTTCTCCTCTTCGTCGAGCGACTCCAGCCACTTGCTGATGCGCTCCTTCATCTTATCACTTAACTCTTTCATATTCCCTCTGCTTTTCTCATTGCCTTCAATATACTGATCATATCCCGCTTCATGTTGCGAAGCGCCTTGAGAGTGTCAAGAACCTTGGCGGGTTCCTCGGTCTCGTCGTCGATGTAGTGTTCCTCAACGCAGTCAATCAGGTCCACGTTGTTCTCCATCGTGGCCACGTCGCCGCAGAAGCCACAAAGGGCCTCTGTCAGTTCTGGGGTGAGTGTCATCTTCATAGCGCACCTCCTATTCCTATTAAGATGATTACTGCCACGAGCGAGGCGTTGGCCTTCACCGCGTCGCCATGGGTGAACACTTCGCCCCGGTCCGTGGCGCACAGGGCGGTAAAGGTCTGCGAGGGTTCCCACCACCATTGGCGGCAGGCCTCACGCCTGCGTCTCAGAGTTTGGGCTAGGTAAACTGCCAGTTTAGACTGGGTAAACTGCCAGTTTAGGCTGAGTAAACTCACGGTGCTCTTTACCTGCTCCCGGATTCCGGAGAGCGCGGAGGGCTGAGCCTGCCCGAGTTGAATTGTCTGTTGCATATCGCTCTATGTGTTTAGCTGTACAGGGATCCGCCCTGCGCGGTTTGATTCCTCGGAAAAGGGGAGAGCTCCCACGCTTTCAAGACACTTTACGGTTCATCTTCCAGTTCCGCCTCACGGCCGGAACACTCTCCCCCGGGGAGGAAGGCGTGCGAAATTCTAATGTGGATCCTTCCGGACTCGACCTTGTTATTATCCTGCCTCGCGGCGAGGAGCGCCTTCCCCTATGAGACAGAGAAAGCGGCAGCCTTCCCTGTCGCTAAACACATAGAGACTTTGTCCGAGGACTTGTATCTACTGGGTGGCCACCGCTATTGGTGTAGTGAGACCTCTGGCAGGTCTCGGAAGTAAGAGCATAAAAAATGCCCTGAGTCATGACTCGGGCGTCTTTCACCGCCCCCGGAGCAAACCGCTCTCTATGTATTTAGCGGTGGCAAAGTTACGAAAAAATCCCGAACCTCCAAAGAAACTCGGGATTTTTTTTCATTTTTTGCTCAAAAAAAATCAAAATCAGTCTTTTTCCTCTGAATCTTTAAGTTCCAAGCCCTGAAAAACTTCATCTTCCGAATTGATCTTTTTCTTAAAGACGAAGTAGATGATCATCTGCTGCTTGAAGTCTCGATCAGTGTAGGTGCTAATAAGTTCCCAACCACGACGTCCCATGTAGTTCAGGCTTTCACCATTGCTGTTGAACTGCTTCTTTTTGCCATCCTCATAGATCTGTTTCCGCTTACTGGCCACCTCGCCGAAATCCAGAGTAACGACATACTTTGTACTGAATACTTTGCCAAAGCACTGCATGACACAGTAGGCATACTTCTCACTCTGCGCCTGAGCGCAACATACAGCCATCATAAAGGCCATAAGGATAAATACTCTTTTCATAATTATGCCAAAGTTTAAATTAATACGTGCCTACAAAGTTCAGCAAAAATCCCGAACCTCCAAAGAAATTCGGGAAAAATTTCACGAAATTGGTGATTTTCTCTTTGTTTTTCCTTTCTGTAAGATATTTATTTATAAAAAAGGTGTCTCGATGGCAGACTAAGACCTTAAATCTGAGTAGAATCTTCAGAGGAAAATAACAAAATTAATGCAGAAAGGAGGAGACGATGAAGAAGAAGACGATTCTCAAGACCGTTTACAGGATATTGGAGTTAGCACATCTTTTCATGCACGTGATGGAGATGTTCCTGTAAAAAAAGTGTCTGCAGTATTAAGCAGACACATCGGTATGAACAGTTCGCAGCAGGCTTGCCTGCTTACTAAAAGCGGTTCTGACAGTTGACTGTCGGAACCGCTTAGAATTATTTAGAGATATTTGTATTGACGGATATCGTCCACTGTTTCTTTATACTGTCGTATGTCATCTTATCCCGGAATACAGGCAGCAGAAGCAATGCAGAGTCAACCTTCCTGCCCTCCAGATGATACAGATTCTTGTCGTTGACCACCTTGATACCATATTGCGCCTCGATGCTCTGCAGTTTCATCTCGTACTGATCCAACTTGAATTCAAGGTCGTTAATCTTGTTCATCAACTTCAGGTTGTCGTCAAGCAGGCTGGGCACTGTGATCTCCTTGCCGTCCTCACCGATGTAGGTATGGATGGTATCGTGACTCACGGCCTTTTCGTACTTGGTGATGATTTCCTTCTTCTGCGTCACGTCGTCGCGTAGGTCGTCGTTTGACATGTAGGTGATAACGGCGAAAGTTCCGACAAACAGCAATATTAGCATAGTCATAATGAATGCAAATCTTTCGTCAGCCTTTTCCTTTGCAAGGATGGCCTCCAGCTCTGCAGCACGCTCGTTGGTTTTCTCCGCCAACGTAGCGAAGTCTCTACCGTCATCAGTGGCGGCAGCCCTCATGTCGGCTATGATATCACTAATTTTTCTTGTTGCCATTGGTCGAGTCGTTAGCGTTATACAATATTTTCTCCCTCATATCCAAGTATTTATTCATATACTCTTCTTTCATGTTGAGAAGTTCCATGGAGTGTTTGTCCTCCATTTCAGTGATCTCCCTTTCCTTCTTGACCTCCTCATAATAGGTGCCAAGCCAGAAGGAGCCTGTAATGCTGGCTACAAGGACGGTGGCAGCCTTCCAGTATCTGTCATAGAGGCTGGAGAGCGACTCGGCGAATTTATATTTCTTTTTCCTTCTGGTAGCCATCAATCAATTGATTTTGCTGCAAAGGTAAGCATTTTTTTCGAAACAAAAGCACCGTCTGCAGACTTTTTCATTTTTCACACAAAACGGGAGGCAATCGCCCATGGGCGACAGGCAACTGAGCCCGTTTTTCCGCTTTGGGCCCCGAATTGACATCTCCGTGAGTGGCAATTTGGGTTGTTTTTTGCAGAAATTCCACGGTCGTGGAATCAAGAATGCCCTGTTTATAAGGGTTTCAGGGGTGTGGGGCGCGAAAAAAGCGCCCCACTGCTGTTTCAACAGCCCCCACCGCCCTACGCTCCCGAGGCAATTGCCTCTTTGTCTTTAGCGGAATATGTAGGAGATTTTTACTTGTGGCAATTGCCCCCTTGTGTCGCTGCCGAGCACGTCAGCCGAGGCATATCCGCGGTTGTGGCCAGCCATAGGACACGAAAAGGCCAGAGCAATGAAGCCCTGGCCATCAAGGTTGCGCCACCGCCCAGTGGCGACTTGTGTTCAATACGGCCACATAAGAAGCCGGGGCTTAGTCGATGGCGTCAGCAGCACGTCGTATGCGTTCTGAGAGGTCTATGAGTGCCCCCTTCAACTGGTAACGCTCCTCCATGGTGAAGTCGGTAGGCTTCTTGTTACCGTCGATGCCGTTCAGCTTATGGTATAGCCATGAGCCCGACTTGCCGAAATACTCCCTGGAGATATCACCCCAGGATACGTGCATCAGAATGTCCTGCAGCCGTGCCTTCACGGTGTCCTGCTGTGTTGCTTTCAATGTCATTACTGCCATAGTCGTATTCTTTTTTTAGTACCCCCGCCGCCTTCAGAGTGGCGGGGGTTGGTGGTTCATTCTTCAAGTGGTTCTTCTAACAGTTCTTCAAGCATGGTTCTCAATGCCCATCTGAGCCTTGGCTCGCCTCTTGGAAAACTCCTTTTGTAGTTTCTGACCGTCTCAATCAGGTCATACTCGCCTTCCGTTAGTTCCAGAATTCTTTTCATCTCTTATGTTGTTTAATTGAACACTGCAAAGGTAATACTTTTATTCGTATTATCCAAGTGTTTTAGTACTTTTTTTCGTACTAAGAGAAAGATTTAACATTTCGTGCGATAAAAGCCGCATTATTGCGGCTGGAACAGGCAAGCACCTTCACGTATCAATACGTGCATACAGGGTGGCACGATGTCATCCGCCCCTGCAGCCAATACCTACGTGGAGCATAGTGGAGCATCAGATGACGGGTGTGCCTGGCAGAGACGTGGCGGTGGTGCCCTGGCACGTCATCGATGTGTGCGTGATGACATATCATGCTCTCTTCGATGCGAACCACCACATCTCAGCCAATAAGGCTCTCTCGGCATCTCATGCATAACGGAGCGCAACAGTGGTACTGGCAGCAGGGGCGTGGTGGCATGGTGAGCGTCCTGTATGGTGGACGCGAATGACTCTGTCTGTTCATCTGACAGTGTCGGATTATGAGCGTTCAGGTGCGCAGGGGAGTGAGGGCGGGCCATAAGACAATGGGGCTTTGCCCCATCGCGCCTATCGTTCACCGGGCATAAGCAAAGCGCACGGCCCAGGGTGGGCGGGGTACGATAGGCGCAATACCTATGATACAGGGTCCGGAATACGGACTTTTTCAGACCCTGAACATTTTTGTTTTAGCGAGGAACATCGCCATGGTGACTGTTGCACCGGCTGACTGCATAGTTGCTATGAAAGCGGCAGACGACTGCCCTGTGGTGTAGATATCATCGATGACCAGGACTTTACGGCCACGGAAGTATTCGGCATCGATATGCACGTAGTGCTTGATATTCGTGGCGAGTTCATATTCACCTGTGATATGAGCCCGCTTGCGGCTTCCGCTGACCTGTATGCGGTCGAAGCCGTCTATGG
The DNA here is from genome assembly GCA_946548085.1 of uncultured Prevotella sp. Classification (GTDB taxonomy): domain Bacteria; phylum Bacteroidota; class Bacteroidia; order Bacteroidales; family Bacteroidaceae; genus Prevotella. The sequence goes on from CAMNPN010000128.1 coordinate 13,714, forward strand.
CTCTCGTCAGCCGGCAGAGGATGTCAGAGAACCGTTTCCAGCGTCTGACATTGGCAGATTGTGTGCTGGCAGGTATGCAGACAATGACGGTATCCGTCAGATTCATTGCTGACAGTGCACGTGCGAACTGACCAGCAGCCCATCTGGTATAGACGTTACGGCCGTCCTTGAATCCGAGGATCATCCGGTGCAGATCCTGCATCTCGAACGATGCCTTGCCCAGGAACCTCTTCGGCACGTAATCGAACAGTGCGTACTTCAGCATGGCGATGCGGATTAAAAACGGAGTCAGCATTGCGCTGGCTCCGTTTCGGACTTATGACTCCTTACCTCAGACACGAGGCGATTGAATGACTCGTCGGCGATTCTGCGCCCTGTCTTTTTCTTGAGGATGAAGGCGTACCTGAGTGCCATGAGGGCATTTCTGCAGTACTTCTTTTTGTAACTGCGGGTGCTGACGACCCAAACATTGTTCTCTGAACGGTTGGACTTCTCGGTCTTAACCAGGATGAATAACTTCTGTTCCATAATCTCATATATCTAGTCGGTTAACGTTTAAGCGAACTGGTAAACCTCGATGTAGGTGATGTCTGTGCAGACGCTGTAAGCCATCTCTTCGGCCTGTCTTGTGGCCTCGGTGAAGTTGTCTGCTTCCACCTCGTATTCGTGGACCTCCCCGTCTTCTGTGTTGACGTACACCGTATAAAGGTTGCCTGAGAAGTATCTCTTGCTGTACAAGCGGCTGCGGCTGAACATTGATGTCTGAACTGTTGCTGTCATGATTCTTATTTTTTTAGAGATTAAACTTAGAAGCTCTGGGAGCTTTTGTAATTTTTACGTTGCTTCTAACAGGTAGGAAGTGGTAGTGCTCAGATGCAAGGAATTTCAAGCAAAATTCTGAAAAACCGCATTTTCTTTAGCCACTACCTGGCGTTAAGAAGAAAATGCGGAAAGCGTGTCGGCATTTTGTGCGGAAATAGTGCAGCGGTACTTGCAGGGCACGGGCTTCCCCTACCTTTGCAAAGGAAAAATCAAAGCACCCGGATGCTGGAGAGTTCTCGGAAAAAATAACATGCCAGCGACAGTACATCCATATAGCCGTCGCATAGACAGTGTACAGAGATACATAAAGGCAACAGACTACGGTCTGTCAGCACTGACGGAGAGGATAAGAAGAAGGGTGTGCCAGCTCAAGGCAGGCCACAGGACAGAAGAGTGGCAGCATGCCCACGTATCACCTCGGGTTGACAGGCTGCAGACGTACCGGCATGACGTGAATGGACAGAAGGCATCAGCAGATTAGACAGAGAGAAGGAAACCGAACCATGGGATGTGTCTAAGCCCAGTAGCGAAAAGAGATACTGTTAGTCAGGGTATTCGTTAGCCTGGCTGCCGCGTCCCCAACTGACAGGGTATCGCTCGACGCCAATGCAGAGTGTGTCAAAGGCATCGGATCCGTCCGTACGGGCCTCCAGGCGGTCTTCCTCCGTCTCCGCGAGTTTCTCGCCCGATTTGTCCTTCTTTCCATTACGAACGCCTGCAGACTGTATGGATATGAGCAGATCAGGGTTGTTGTCACGGTTGATGAGTACCTGATGCTTAGCGCGGCCCTGGAACATACGGTTGATCAGTTCGTTTTTCTTGATATGGTCCCATGGATTGCCGATATATTTCTCACGGACGGCCCACTGGTGGCGTCGGAACATGCTCTTGATGATCGCTGCGAAGCTCTGCCCCCTGGACGATGCGTATTCCTGGCCGAGAAACGTGGAATCGTAGTAGAAGATGACACGATGAGTGCGATGGTAATAGTAGTAAGCCATGAAGTCCTCGCACAGTTCCTCCAGTTTGCGGTCGTACTTGACAAAGAACGATTTCAGGACACGGAGTTTACCGTCATCGCCCACCTGGCCGCACACGAGCCAGTTGATGAGCGCGTTCGCATCAAAGGCAATGATAAT
>CAMNPN010000129.1 GCA_946548085.1 uncultured Prevotella sp.
AACCATGCACTTCACCATCTCGCCCAGCACGAGCACCGTCATCTCGTACGTCGAGACCTTGTTGTGCTCGGCCATGTGCTTCGCCAGACCTTTCAGGTTCAGCGGCTCCTTGGCGTCCGCCTCGACGAAGTACTTACCGAAGGCGGCACTGTCATCATTTTTGTTCTGTCGAACGTTGATGAGCATTGGAATTTCTGATCTTGCCATTGTTGTAATGTTTTTTATGGTATCAGACTTACTTGCCAGCAGCTACTCCGGGTGACTGGCTCCCGCTTTTATTATTATGCTACAAAGGTACGACTTTTTTCTGAAACCACCAAATATTTCGTAAGAAAAGTGTTGTATGTTTTAGTTAAAATACTATAACGCAAATCATGCACAAGAAGCAGGCTACTTGGTGAGGATGGCGAGGCGAATTTCACGACTCCTGTGGCCCGCTATTGTGGCGGGTGATGAAGCGGATATACTGGTCGAGGCCGAAGATCGAGCCTGCCAGCAGGAACGACTGTGCGACGTAGTAGAGCAACCCCGCGGCGACGTCGGCGATCGCCACGACCTGATACGCCACGAGGGCGATGCTGCTCGTGATGAGCAGCACCGCACAGGCGTACTGGGAAATCTTGAATCCCTTGTTGTTTTCCATGGTATCAGACGTATTCTATTCGTTATAAATTACCCTACAAAGTTACGAAAAAATCTTGAGACTACCAAATATTGAGGCAACTATTTTGTTCTAATTACAATTAATTATTTCCGAATTTGACAACTTTCCGTGGGCGTACACAAGAAAAGTTTTCCGTTTTAGTATATTTTCACACATAAACCACACATAAATATTATTCTTTTTAGTAAATTTGCAGCCAAATTAAAGAGAATTAATGACAAAGGCAAAGGCTACTATGGAAATCAACTCCGAAAAAGGCCCAAGCACCGCAAGCAGTAGCGCTGCTGCATCCCCTCACAAACCATATAGCGCTCGGGAGATTGGCGAATTAATGAATAGCAGCCCTCTTGAATTAATGAATATGAACATCGGGTTATTGACTCGGTGGTATGATTGTGATTTTATAGAAGAAATCCTACGTCATATAGAGAAAGAGCCCGACATTAAAATGTTCATGACCCTGATCGTGGTAAAATGGCAACGGCAAGTAGATGAACGCTTGCATAATGTTTGCCATTTTGATCCATCAGCCCATGCCTATGTGCCATATGTTGTGAACCTGCCTGAAAAACTTAATGCAGTATATGAAAGAGTCATAGCCTATAGAAAGCACAAGGAAGAAGAACGCCAGATGGAAGAGCAGTGGCTGATGATGTTTGGTTGCGATGGACAGAAGCCAGCCATGCCGACTGCCACGGAAGTCCCCTTGAATAGTAACAGTCTGGAACATAGCCCTGCATCTGCCGGGCCCTCAGACAATCTTGATGATAAGTATTCATTAAGCGATCTCTCAGAAGATGTGAGGAGTTGTATCCTCATTGACGATGATGAGCTGTATTCGGATTTTGTAGTGACATTGAAAGGGCCTGTTAAGCAGTGGATAAACAAGCACAATCTCCAGGACTGGAATGTTGTCAGATTCATTTGCCGGCTCAGGGGGATCGTTACCAGAAAGTGTTCGCTGCGCATCTTCGGCAAATTCTTGGAGAAGATAGGTCTTGGCAACCAGGAGAGCAATATGAAACAACGCCAGGATGCCAACAAGGACACTTATCTCAAAGACTACGATGACCCGAAGAAAAAGCATCTCTTCTGGAAGCTTAAGCGTGATGGCGATGCGATAGAGCAAGAGTTAAAACCCATCATCGAACGACTGACTGCATAACCATTCCGTTAACCATTCTGCTAACCATCCGTTCACCATTAACCGGTTAAACTGCATGTTTTAACCACGCCTTCCGTATTCTCTGGGAAAATAGTACCTTCGCACCAACTTCTCAGGCACGAAGCCGCGTGCCGATCATGAAGGGGTGGCAAATCAGCATGCCGGCGGCAAGGTAAGCCTGAGACCACATTGTTTCCTAAACAAAAAGAGAAGTATGGAAACAGACAGCATCAATCCCTGCTCTCTGGAGCAGGAGCTGGCCGCAAAGGCCGGCGAACTGAAGGCCAGCCGCGCTGGGCGCGAAGCCTTCATGACCGACATCACGCTGGGGGTGATAGCCGACGGTGTGGAGTCGAAGGAGCAAGACATCATACAGCTGATGTCGGGCAAGCAGTGGCAGCAGGCGCTGCGGGAGATTGTGGTGCGCGAGATCGCGCGCGCCGCCGAAGGGCGGCTATGGTGCCGGGAGTACGACGAGAAGGCTCGCTGCAACCAGCGCATGCTCGTCTATACGGGCAGCCACTGGGAGCCGGTAGAGTCGCAGCAGTGGATGGACTTCGTAGGCCTCTGCGCCGAGCGCTGCGGTGTGCCCGACTCCATCCGTGTGAACCACGTGTTTATGAAGGCACTCTTCGAGGCCGTGGGCTACAACCTCGCCAGATACCGCCGCTCGGCCGTGCCCGAGGGCGAGGTGTGGATCAACGTGCGCAACGGCACGCTCGTCGTCGGCAGCGACGGCAGCGTCACCCTGCGCGACCATCGCAAGGACGACCTCTTCACCCACACCCTCACCTACGTCTACGACGCCGCGGCGGAATGCCCCCTGTGGCAGCAGTTCCTCGACCGTGTGCTGCCCGAAGACGAGGCCCAGCAGCTGCTGGCAGAATTCACGGGCTACTGCCTGATGCGCCACCACCGTCTGGAAAAGATGCTATGGCTCTACGGGCAGGGGCAGAACGGCAAGTCGGTGACCCTCGAGGTCGTCGAGGCCCTGCTGGGCTCGGTCAACGTGAGCTACCTCTCGCTGGCCGACCTTACCAACGACGACGTGAAGCGTGCCGGATTCGAGGGCAAGATGCTCAACATCTCCACCGAGTCGGGGCGCGACGTCAACCCCAACATCCTCAAGCAGCTCACCTCGGGCGAGCGCGTCACCGTCAAGCGGCTCTACGTAGACCCGCGCGAGACCAACGACTATGGCAAGGTGCTCGCCGCCTTCAACGACCTGCCAAGGGCCGAGAACACCTTCGGCTACTTCCGCCGCCTGCTCATCCTGGCCTATCAGGTCACCATCCCGCAGGAAGAGGTGGACCGTCGCCTGGCCGACAAGCTCAAGACCGAGCTACCCGGCATCCTCAACTGGGTGCTGCGCGCCCTGCCAGGGCTGATGACCCGCGGCGAGTTCACCCACAGCCAGAACTGCGAGCAGGCGCTCGAACGCTACCGGCTGATGTCGGACAACGTGCTGCTCTTCACCGGTGAGATGTGCGAGCCCTGTGACTACACCACCGGCGGACAGGAGATCTACAACGCCTACCGCAGCTACTGCATCGAATCATCGCTCAAACCCAGCGGCAAGCAGAAGTTCTACGAGCGGCTCTCAAGCGTCTTCCCCAGAGAAGACTTCGGCAACGTCACACGATTTAAACTTAAACTCGCATCGTCATGAATACCCGACACGGACACTTTGACACCCGCCGGCTGAACGCCATCCCCATTACCGAGGTGGCGCGGCGCCTGGGATGCCAGCTGCGGCGAGTGGGAGCCCGACACGTCACCCACTGCCCCTGGCACGACGACCACCATCCGTCGCTCTCGCTTGTAGAGGGTACGGGCAAGAACTACTGCCACTGCTTCAGCTGCGGTCGCGGCGGCAGTGTCATCGACTTCGCGATGCACCACGAACAGTGGTCGTTCCAAGAAGCCTGCCAGTGGCTCTCCACAGAGTTCGGCATCAGCACCACTGTGCCCGCACCCTTCACACCGAGGCCGAAGCGCAAGCCTGAAGCCGCGCCGCCAGAACCCGTCTACACGTATATCCCCCGGGAGATGGCCGACCGGCTGGTGACGACCGAGAACTCGCTCTGCCGCTGCCTCATGCGCATGTTCCGGCCCGAGGCCGTCGAATGGGTCACCGAGGAATACCGCCTCGGGGCCTACGCGATGGGGAGCCACGACGACTGCACCGTCTATCCCAGCATCGACCGCCACGGCCGCGTGTGCAACCTGAAGGTGCAGCACTATCAGACCGACCCCGCGTCGCCACGCTTCGCCCACACCACCCCAGGTACATGCTACTGGCTGGGCAGCATCTGGGCACGGCAGGGACTGCTTCCCCGCAGCGCACTGTTCCAGTCGAAGTGCATCTTCGGAGAGCACCTGCTCACGCGATATCCCGACACCCTCGTGGTGCTCGTGGAGAGCCCGAAGAACGCCATCTTCGGAGCACTCGCCTTCCCGCGTTGGACGTGGGTGGCCACGGGCAACAAAGGGATGTTGCGCCGCGAAGTGCTACAGCCGCTACAAGGGCGCGACGTGATCGTCATCCCCGACCGCGATGCCATCCCAGAATGGACGGCCGCCGTCGGAAAGATGGCCGACCTGGCAAACTTCACCGTCTTTGATATTTGCCGACAGATGGCACCCGAGGACGAACTGAAGTTCGACATCGCCGACTACATCCAGCAGCAGCACGCACTGCCGTTCTGACTGCCGCAGACGAGAAGTCTTTGAGTTTTTGATGGCTGTCTGATTGGTCACTAACGACTGTCAGACAGCCATTTACATACCGCCTGTTGAGTTTTTGAGTGCCAACCTCAAGAAAACTCTTTATTACTTTAATTCTAAAAATAAGTTTTTGAGAAATAGGCGTCAAAAACTCAAAACGCAGTCGTTATCCGATTAAAAATCAAGTGTTTAGAGTTAAAATTAACAATTGTAAAAACTCAAAGACTCCTCTCAAAAACTCAATCATCCCCGTTAAGTCACATTGTTGCAATACAAGCAATTATCCATGAGTCCCAAAGTCATTATCCACCAATTTATTTTACACCGATAAGCTTCTACAAAGCGCCTTCTTTTCACCATATACTAAACTCCCGCTTTAGATAGACTAAACCCGGACTTTAGTTAAACTAAACTCCCACTTTAGTCTATCTAAACCCCAGAGCCTTGATCTGGGGGCGGTTTTGTAAGATATCAAGAAAAGCTTGCGTTATGAATATTCTTTACTTTACTGCCCCATGATGATCTCCGAGAGCTTCACGTGGTCGGCGGCGTTCACCTGGCCGTCAGCATTCAAATCACCTCTTGTGGTTGAGTAATTGAGACGTTTACTATTTAGCCGATATAGTACACTCCCATTTGCATTATGGCCTCTCACATATAAGTTGCCTCTATATAAATATGCTGAACTCAAATAATTGAAGCCTGATATACTTCCTTTAACTGTGCCATCCATAGATACAATTTCCATGCCGTTGCTGAAAAGTCCTCCATAATGCTCAGTTTTCTCTAAGACCATGATATTCTTACCGCGCTCTTCATCCCATTCCCAAGAGTATCCATCAGCACCATACTCACGCCAGGGTGCATCGGGGCTATCTTCGTTATAAATAGGAGTAGAACCACTATTTGCAGAATGCTCCTTCTCGTAATCCGCAGTCTTTGTCTCAATGGGGATAATCTCGTATTTTGTCCTTATAAACTCAAAATCCTCATCATCGTCAAACAATGTCTGAGAAAGATAAACATTTCGGGAATGATAAGCATTATCATCAGTGTACAATTCAATACCGCTCGTACTTGCTACCGTAGTGATTTCTTCGGTATGATCTTCTGCTACTACCCAATCTGTGAGCAATTCTCTTGTTTCAAAATCCATCTTCCTTGTCTGTCTTACAACCCTTTCTTTATAGGTTATGCTGCCAGACTGAAGATCATATGATTTAATCATATTGAGGTCGCCGTCATAGACTGTGAATTTGTCATTTTCCCGGGTATATAGAAACGACTCACCAGACTTGGTAAGTGCCGAAGGGATGAAATAAATATCCCCAGAATAATCTAAAACTGGGGTCTGAGCAATACCCATCAGTGGCAGCAGGGACAGAAGGATGAAAAGGATAGATTTCTTCATAATGCTTGAATTGTTATTTGCCAGTTTACTGAATCATATCGACTGCAAAGATAGGCAATAATTCCGAAACATGGAAGGGATTGCGGAAAAAAGTGATAACAAAAAACAAAAGATATGCTTTTGCTATGTCACCATACGCGGTTTGTTTTTAGGGTTCTATATTATTCTGTTCCAATTTCTCCCAATCGGTATCAGAGAGGTAACGAGACACTTGTTCTCTTAACTCAACAATCTCAGAATGGATAACGGCCCATACAGTGTCGCTGTCAACTCTGAAATACTCATGGACAAGAAAGTTGCGCATCCCGGCAATGTCACGCCAGGCTACTTCCTGATGGGTTTCCTTAAATGTAGGTGACAACATATTGGCAGCCTCGCCTATGATCTCAATATTCTTGACGATGCCGTAATAGCGCAGGACATCACTCTCAAGTTCCTCACGCGACAGATTGCCGGCATGAGTTTTCAGGCGATCAATAGCCTCAAGTATATGTTCCAGCCGGAACTTGTCTTTACGCAACTCTCTCATAAATCAGGATTTTATCGCGATCGACGCTGGGGCGGGCAAACGCCATCAGTCCCTTATCCGTCACCAGATCGACTGGCTGACCAAGCAGGTCTTGCAAATCAAAGTGCATTCCACTTAACTTGAACAGGCCGACGGGCTGGGAATGATCCACTTGGATCAGGATGTCCACATCGCTGCCTTCGCGCTCCTCACCTCGGGAGTATGAGCCGAAGAGCCAAGCCTTCAGGACGGGCTGGGTCTTGAAGTATTCGGCTATGAGTTGGGTCATCTCCTGGGTCGTCATACGCTCACAATCTATTTTTACGGTGCAAATATAAGGATTATTTCTGAAAGCGCCAAATAATTGGCTGGTTTTCTTTTCAGTAGCCTTGGGGACAGATTCTGAGTATGTCCGTGGGCGCAAAGGTGCCTGACCCCATTGCGCCTGATACCACCAAACATTTCATCAAAAAAGTGCAGACAACCGCAGCCATCCGCACTTGGTACGTATCAAAAGAACCGTCCCTCTGTAACTGAAAACTTGACAACCAACCTACTTGGCGCCTAGGATGATGTTGACGATCTGAAGGATCTCGGTCTCGTCGATGGTATTATCACCGTTCATGTCGGCGGCGGCCATGATAAACTTGACTGAGGGCTTACCCAACTTGAAGTTCACCGTCTCGACGATGTCTGCAGCATCCACCTTACCGTCGCCGTTGGCATCGCCACGCATGTAGATCTGTACCTGATTGGTGACTTTCGTAGGAGCCTTGCGGTAGGCCGTCTCAGCACCGCTGACGCTGATGGTGGCGGTACCGATGCCGACGATGGTGATGGCACCAGTCTCAGCATCGACCTTCAGCACGCTCTCGTCGCTCGACTGCCATGTCAGCTTTCCGTCGTAGCCGTCGGAACGGGTGACGGTGAGAGGTGCCATCGTTCCTGTCACCTCGCAGGTCAGCGTGGCCGTAGAGGCGAGCTTGATCCAGGAGTCGGGCTTGTCCACCGACCTCACGTTCAGCGACACGGGCAGGTTGTTGTCCTTTGAGTTCCCGTCTATCCATGGGTAGGGCCACTTGGTGTCGTACTCGTAGGTATTCTCGGCTCCGACGAGACTCTCGGCTGTGGCACCATCATTGGAGAACACGAAATACTTCACGCCGTCATAGGTGGCCCATTTGGCCGTCACGCTCTTGCCGTTGGCCACGAGGTTCTTCACCCGGCTCACGTCGAAGCGCTCATGCACCTTCAGGCCTACCTCCGTCGGCGACAGCTTCCAAGCCACGACGCCAGGGTGCTGGTTGTCGAGTTTCAGCGTGCTCTCATCCGTATCCGTCTTCTTCACATCTGTCAGGTCAAGCCACATCAGTTTGTTGTTTTCTGCCCAGACGCCGTTCATGTTCGGGCATTTGTCGATAATGAGCGTTTGGAGTTTGTTGTCGTGGCAGTCCAGTCCGTAGATGGCGGGTAGGTTGTTCAGCGTCAGCGTGCCGAGCACGTTGTCGTGAGCCTCGATGGAGCCGAGTTGCGCCAGGTCATCTACGAGCATGCTGGTGATGTCGCTCTCATACACAAGAATGTCAAGCATCTCAGGCAGACTCTTGAACGTGAGCGACTTGATAGTGCTGCTCTTGATATCAATGTTCGTCAGCAGCGGGCAGTTAGCCATGTTGAGCGAATTGAGTTGATAGGATTCATGTATGCCATCAACACCGATTTCCTGTATCGACTTGTGGTCGCTGAAGTCCAAATCAGCGATACCCGTCGTGCCCGTAAACGCGACTGACCGGAGGTTAGCAAACTGCTTCGGGTCGAAGGTTTTGATGAGCGGGGCGTTATTCAGAACGAGATACTTGAGGCCGCTTGGCAGTTTCAGCGTCGAGAGGTTGACGGGATTCTCGCCTGCCAAGAAAGTTTCCAGATTGGTACACTTCGTAGCATCGACCGTTGTCAATTCGCCGACCTGGTCTTGGATATCCAGCGTGTTCAGGTTCGGCAGGGCGTAGTCGAATGTCCTAAGGCAGGGCTCATCTGGGTAATTGACAAGATACAGTTCTGTTATGGAAGTCAGCAGTTCGATGCCATTCAGGTTGCTGACTCTGTCGAAGGTGTGATGTCCGCCGTTGGCTTCCATCTCCTCGTCACTGATGATGTCGTCCTCCTCGATGTTGTCAAAGGCTCCTTTCACCTGCGCACGGAAATTGTCGTCAGGGAAGTTCGTGGAGTTGATTTCCACTTGCGCCCGTACACTGATTACGGCGAGCGCAATGGCCACAAAGGATAAAAGCAGTTTCTTCATACCTTATAATATTTATGCTATACGTTTCTGCTGCAAAGTTAGGAAAAATGTTCGAAACGGCCAAATATTTGAGGTATTATTTCGACTGCAGAGGTACAGCGATTCACTGGGTGGGCGCAAAGGTGCCTGACCCCATTGCGCCCATTTTCCGGTTTGTTTTTAGGGTTCTACATCCAGGGCGCAAAGGTGCCTGACCCCATTGCGCCCTTACCATGGAGCCAGGCACGCTGTGACGTGTTATATTTCTTGTTGTTATTCTTCCTCCTTCTGCTTATTCTCGATGATGCTCTTCTCCAGATCCTCCAGCATCCGGATGTCGTCGGCATCGGCTTGCTGGGCATCAAGCTACTTGCGCTGGCTCCAGCGAGTAGAATACGACGTTGTGATTTTTGCCGTCAGCGGCAGTAGTCAAATATTCTTTGACAACTGAATTTTCGACTAACTCCCTCTCTTTCAGGATGTTAATGATATGATAACTAATAGTTTGCTTCGAGGTGGCAAAAAGTTCTGCCATCTGCTGCTGGTTCAGCCATATCTTGCCGTCCTTGGCATATAGGATTACACATAATTTAATACATGAGCTATACGGTTACCAAATTCGCGGATGGCGGTTAATTTTTTAGGGTCACGTGGAGCCAGGGTCACATGGTGCCAGGCACGCTGTGACGAATCCCCCTCTTTCACGATACAAGATACAAGGAGAGCCCGCTGCATTTGCCTTAACAGGCGATTGGCATGCGGGCTCTCCCTCGGAATATAGTAGAAAGTAGTTTGTCAGTTGTTCACCGAGCCGCCCACGATGTCGAGCAGTTCGGAGGTGATAGCCTGCTGGCGGCTCTTGTTGTACTGAAGGTTCAGTTCGCGCAGCAGTTCGTCGGCATTGTCCGTGGCGGTCTGCATGGCCACCATGCGGGCGGCGTGCTCCGAGGCGTTGGAGTCGAGCAGGGCCGTGTAGAGCATCAGGTGGGCCATCTTGGGGATGAGCTGCGTGAGCACGCTCTCCATGTCGGGCTCCACGATGAAGTTGTCGTTGAGCGGCTTCACTTCCTCCAGCTCTCTCTCCCTCGTCCGCTCGCCGCGCTTCTTGAGATACTCCTGCGACTCCTTGGTGGCGATGACGCTGGTGAGGTCGCGCTCGTGGTCGGCCTTGAGCTCCGTCTCGATGTCGATGGGGAGGAAGGTCTTGCGGGTGAGTATCTGCGAGCCTGCGCTCTTGAAGTGGTGATAGACGAGCTCTACCTTGTCTATCTTGCCTTCAGCGAACTTCTTGCCTAACTCCATGGCGATGTCGATGCACTGGGCGACGTTTGGCTTGTCGGCCAGTGCCGAGTATTCGCCCTGCACGTTGAGCCCCATCTTCTGCGCCTTCTCATAGACCTTGCGGCCGATGGGATAGATCTCGACGTTGTCGCGGCCGATGGTCTGGGCGTATTCGTCGACGATGTGCGCCATCAGTTTGATGGTGTTGGCGTTGAATCCGCCGCAGAGCGACGAGTTGGAGGTGAACACCACGAGGGCCGCGCGCCTGACGGGGCGCGGCTTGTCGAAGATGGTCTGGGCCTCCGCCTCGGCCGCGAGGAACGACTTGAGGATGTGCTCCAGCATGGTCTCGTAGGGCAGCATGTTCTGGATGGCCACCTGTGCATGATGCAGCTTCGAGGAGGCCACCATCTTCATCGCCGACGTGATCTTGCGCGTGGAGTTGACTGAGGCTATGCGGCCTTTGATTTCTTTCAGGCTGGGCATAATGACATTTACGATTTACTGATTTACTATACTTACGATTTGTACGTACCTGCGATGTCGGCCATGAGGGCTTCGATCTTGGCAGTCACGCCGTCGTCGATCTTTCCGCTGGCGAGGGTCTCGATGACCTCGGGACAGGCTGAGCGCAGCTTGTCGAGGAAGGCCGTCTGGCACTCGCGCACCTTGTCGATGGGCACCTCGCGCATCAGTCCGTGTACGCCGCAGTAGAGGATGGCAATCTGCTCGCCTACGGGCATCGGGCTGTACTGGGGCTGGATGAGCAACTGGTTGTTCTTACGGCCGCGGTCGAGGGTCATCGCCGTCACGGCATCCATGTCGCTTGAGAACTTCGAGAAGGCCTCGAGCTCGCGATACTGCGCCTGGTCGATCTTGAGCGTACCGGCCACCTTCTTCATCGACTTGATCTGTGCCGAGCCACCCACGCGGGATACGGAGATACCGACGTTGATGGCGGGGCGGAAGCCCTGGTTGAAGAGGTCGCTCTCGAGGAAGATCTGTCCGTCGGTGATGGAGATCACGTTGGTCGGGATGTAGGCCGACACGTCGCCTGCCTGCGTCTCGATGATGGGCAGTGCGGTGAGCGAGCCGCCACCCTTGACGTGGCCCTTCATGCACTCGGGCAGGTCGTTCATCTGCTCGGCCACCTCCTGCTGCTCGTTCATCTTGGCTGCACGCTCCAGCAGACGGCTGTGGAGGTAGAACACGT
>CAMNPN010000130.1 GCA_946548085.1 uncultured Prevotella sp.
TCCTTCATTACCGGGTACCGCCTCGGTAACAGAAAAAAAGGTACCCGCTGTTTTTTATTATCTATTCACATAGTCTGCGGTAGCGTTTCATCTGCACATAGAGCGCATTCTCACTTCTGCTCAGGTTGGAATGCTGAAACATATACGCAGCAAGAACGTGCTCACAAAGTGTCAGACACTTTGTGAGCATTGTTATGACGATTAAAAGTCTGACATATATAAAAGCCCCACCGCCCGTCGACTGGGCAGTGAGGCCGATAAAATTACAACTAAGGAGTGTATCGTGATGTTGCCCCTCACAAGGTGTCAGAGGCACATTGTGAGGTGTCATGCCAACTGATTCGTGCCTTCGGCGGTATGGGGAGCGTATCCCCAGTAGTCGGGCTCTCCGCTCGCGGCCAGTAAGCGTGTGCGGTGCTTGAATAATAGCCTTTAATGAGGCTCGTCACATTGGTGGTATACTCGATGATATCCTCCAACCGTCCCTTATCCCTCGCTCTTTCTCTCATATATTAATACTTTATCGCGGTTAGCACTTTCTGCGGCGTAAGGACGGAGTGAACCTTCCTCCACCAGATCAACATTGCGGCCAAGCAGCTCCTGCAAGTCCATCAGCATGCCGCCATGGGTGAAGAGTGTGAAGGGCTTGCCTGAACGGTCTGGTACGAAAAGAATATCTACGTCACTCCTGGGTGTCTCCTCACCACGGGCGAAGGAGCCGAAAAGCCAAGCCTTCAGGACTGGCTGGGTCTTGAAGTAATCGGCGATGGTCTTCTGCATCAGTTGGGTACTCATAAGCGTATCGTTTAGAAATCAGTGGGTCACGGGACTCTGAACCTCTCATCTTTCAATGTTTACAGGCGCAAAGATAAGCATATTTTTTGATACTTGCAAACATTTAAACTGTTTTTTTCTCAACACCCTGATAGCGACTGCAAGAAATAAGGGGGCAACTTCGCTGCCCCCTTGATTCAATCCGTATAATCCGTTTAATGCGTTGTGCTGAATAGCGGTTCAGTCGAGGCCGAAGAGGACCTTCAGACCGCCGTCTACGCCAGAGAATCCCATGAAGGCCAGGGAGAGCAGTCCGGCGGAGAGCATCACGATGGCCATGCCCTGCATGCCCTTGGGAATCTTCACCAGCTCGAGCTGTTCGCGCATGCCGGCAAAGACGGTCAGCGCCAGGCCGAAGCCGATGGCCGTAGAGAAGGCGTAGACCACGGACTGCAGCAGGTTGTAGTCTTTCTGGATGACGAGGATGGCCACACCGAGCACGGCGCAGTTGGTCGTGATCAGCGGCAGGAAGATGCCAAGAGCCTGATAGAGCGCTGGCGACACCTTCTTCAGCACAATCTCCACCAGCTGCACCAGCGAGGCGATGACGAGGATGAAGGCGATCGTCTGCAGATACTGCAGGCCGAAGGCGTCGAGCACGTATTTCTGAACCAGCCAGGTGACGATGGTGGCGAGCGTCAGCACAAAGGCGACGGCTGCCGACATGCCCAGCGAGGTGTCAATCTTCTTCGATACGCCAAGGAACGGGCAGATGCCCAGGAACTGTGACAACACGATGTTGTTCACGAAGATGGCGCTAATAAAAATCAAAATATATTCCATAGAACTTTGAGCTTTGAGATTTGAGCTTTGAGATTTGAGCTTTGAACTTTGAGCTTTGAACTTTGAGCTTTATGATGCTTTCAGCTTGTTGACGATAGCAATCAGGAAGCCGAGGGTGATGAAGGCTCCCGGAGGCAAGACGAAGAGCAGGATGTTGTAGGTCTCAGGGATGAGCGTCAGGCCGAACACGGAGCCAGAGCCCAGCAGCTCGCGACAGATGCCGAGCAGCGTCAGGCCCAGCGTGAAGCCCAGGCCGATGCCGATGCCGTCGAAGAGGGAGGCCACGGGCGACTGCTTGGCAGCAAAGGCCTCTGCACGGCCGAGGATGATACAGTTCACCACGATCAGCGGGATGAACAGTCCGAGGGCTGCGTCGATGTCGGGCAGATAGGCCTTGATTACCATCTGCAGGATAGTGACGAAGGCGGCAATCACCACGATAAAGACGGGGATGCGCACCTTATCGGGCGTCACCGACTTCAGACAGCTGATCACGAAATTGGTGCAGATGAGCACAGCCATCGTGGCCAGGCCCATCGACATGCCATTCAGGGCAGAGGTCGTGGTGGCCAGCGTAGGACACATACCGAGCATCAGGACGAACGTAGGGTTCTCCTTGATGATGCCGTTCTTTATGATATTAATATAACTCATAGTCTATTTCTGTTGTTTCGTTGCACTTGTTTCAGTATCCACGGGCGTAGCCTTATAGGCCGTATAAGCATTGTTCACAGCGAGCAGGAAGGCACGGCTGGTGATCGTCGAGGCGGTGATGGCATCCACCTGTCCGCCGTCTTTTGAGACTGTCAGGGGCTCCTCGGGCGATTTCCCGATGATGTCGCCCTTCTCGCCCTTCTGGAACCACTTGTCAGCCTTCGCGCCGAGGCCTGGCGTCTCCGTATGTTCGAGCAGCGTATAGCCGAGGATCTTTCCCTCGGGATCGAAGCCCACGAGCACCTTTAGGTCGCCGCCGAAGCCGCCAGTGGTCGACTCCACGGCCGCACCGAGGTCTTTGCCCTGAGCGTCCGTCACATTATAAATAGTATAGACGAGCTCCTTGCCCTTGGCATCGTTCTGCTTGACGGTATCGATCTTGGCGACAGTCAGGTCGCCGACACACATCACGCTCTTGATGCCATCGGCCAGGGCCTTCGCCTTCTGGTCGTTGATGGGGCCTTCCGTCAGGTGGTTCACATAAGCGAGGATACCACCCATGATGACTGCCACTCCTGTGAGCACCAGCACCATATTCGTCAAAGATGATTCTAACTTTTTCATACGTCTGGTCCTCCCTTAGTTTTTAGCAGGCACTTCACCGAAGCGCTTGGGTTTCACATAATTATTAATCAGTGGTGTGAAGGCGTTCATGATCAGGATGGCAAACGACATTCCTTCGGGATAGGCACCCCAGTTACGGATAACCACCGTCAGGAAGCCGATGGCCACGCCATAGATGAGCTGGCCCTTCGGTGTCATCGGGCTGGTCACATAGTCCGTTGCCATGAAGATGGCACCCAGCATCAGACCGCCGGAGAAGATGACGCTGACGGGATCGGCATAGATGGGGTTGGCCAGATGAAGCAGACCAGCGAACACGAATACCGTGCAGATGATCGACACGGGGATGTGCCAGGTGATGATCTTCTTCCACAGCATATAGCAAAGGCCTATGATCAGAGCCAGTGCACAGATCTCACCCATGGCACCAGCACCATCGGGATGGTTGCCGATGAAGAGGTCAAGCGACGAGGGAAGCTCGTTGAGAACAGAAGCATCGCCGCTCTTGATGGCATACTTCATCAGAGAAAGCGGTGTAGCGCCTGTCTCTGCGTCGAGATAACTGCCTAACTGTCCAACCTTCGGCCAGGTGGTCATCTGGGCGGGGAAGGCGACGAGCAGGGCGGCACGACCCACAAGCGCAGGGTTGAAGAGGTTGTTGCCCAGACCTCCGAAGGTCATCTTAGCCACACCGATGGCGAAGAGCGCACCGATGAGGATGATCCAGATGGGGAGGTTTGACGGCAGGTTGAAGGCCAGGAGCAGACCCGTGAGGATGGCAGAGCCGTCGCAGATGGTGTTACGCTCCTGCTTCAGGATATATTTGCTGATAGCCCACTCAAAGAAGACGCAGGCTGCCACACTCGTTGCCGTGACGATGACTGAGCCAAGGCCGAAGAAATAGAACGACACGAGCAGGGCAGGCATCAAGGCGATGATGACACCGTACATGTTGCGCTCTACGCTGTCTGTTCCATGTGCATGTGGCGATAATGATACAATTAATTTTCCCATTGTATGTGTACCTTTTTACTTTTTTACCTTTTTACTTTTTTGCAGCGCGGCTGCGGATGATTCCCATCACCGTACTCTTTCCCTGACGGATGTTGTCGAGCAGCGGACGATGGGCCGGACACGTGAACTGACACGAGCCACACTCAATGCAGCTGACGATGTCCTCACGCTCGGCACGCTCCCAGTTCTTTACCTCAGAGATCTTCGCAAGCAGATAGGGTTCGAGGCCCATCGGACAGGCTCCTACGCACTTGGCACAGCGGATGCATGGCTGGGGCTCCTTACGGCGGGCTTCATCGTCGGAGATGATTGTCACGGAGTTGGTTCCCTTACAGATGGGTACCTCAGTCGATGTGAGGGCCTTACCCATCATCGGGCCGCCGGCCAACAACTTGTTGTCGCCCTCGGGCATGCCGCCGCAGGCATCAATAAGGTCCTTCATCGGGGTGCCCATGCGGACGAGGAAGTTGCCGGGGTTTGCAAGGCGCTTGCCCGTCACGGTGGTATAGCGCTCGAAGAGTGGCTTACGCTTCATAACTGCCTCATACACAGCGTAGGCAGTACCCACATTCTGAACTATTGCTCCAACGTTTACGGGGATAGCGGGAGGAGCAGGCACCTGGCGACGGATGACGGCATCGACGAGCTGCTTCTCACCACCCTGGGGATAGCGCTGCTTGAGAGGTACTACCTCTACGTGGTAGGCAGAGCCGCCAAACTTCTCTGCGCACTTCTTCGTGAGCAGTTCGATGGCAGGCATCTTGTTGGTCTCGATACCGATATAGCCAGTCGTGACCTTTGCTCCCTTCATCAGCAATTCAAGCCCCACGAGGATCTCATCGGGATGCTCCATCATCAGACGGAAGTCGGCAGTGATATAGGGTTCGCACTCAACGGCATTGATGATCACACACTCGGCCTTGGCCGTAGGCGGAGGCGTCAGTTTGATGAAGGTTGGGAAACAGGCGCCGCCCATACCGACGACACCGGCATCCTTGATACGGTTGACAATCTCTTCAGGCGTCAGTTCGGGATGGGCCTCGACTGTCTCCAGTTTGTCGGAGCGGTCGATGGTCTCTTCCCACTCATCGCCTTCGACATTGATGATGATCACAGGCTTACGATAGCCCGTGGCATCGATAGCAGTGTCGATCTTAAAGACCGTACCACTGACGGACGAATAGATTGGAGCAGAGACGAAGCCGCCAGCCTCGGCAATCATCGTGCCGACCTTCACCTTGTCGCCCTTCTTCACCACAGGCTTGGCAGGGGCTCCGATATGCTGGCTCAACGGGAAGATGGCCTGCTTGGGAAGTGCGGCCACCTGGGTGGCGGCATCATGGGTGAGCTTGTTTTCTTCGGGGTGGATACCACCTATACGGAATGTTCTGATATTCATGCTTTAGCCTCCTCTTTCTTTTCTGGTTCAACATTTGCCTTCGGGGCCTCGGCAGGCTTCT
>CAMNPN010000131.1 GCA_946548085.1 uncultured Prevotella sp.
CCTCTTCCCATTCCGAACAGAGAAGTTAAGCCCGCCTGCGCCGATGGTACTGCAATGCAATGCGGGAGAGTAGGAGGCCGCCTTCTTTTACAACTGAGCCTTGGAGAGCAATCTCTGAGGCTCTTTTTTGTGTGTACTGTTTCGTTCCTCCTGGCTTTTTTGTTGTCTTTATCCTGCATCCTGCACCTTTCTGGTGTCACCTTTCCCGTTCGCTACAGGCACCAAAGTCTGGCTTTAGGTAGGGTAAAGTCTGACTTTAGATAGGGTAAACCCTCAAATTCTCTGGAGAATATGTGAGAAAGGTGGCTGCAAAGTCGGAGAAACCCGCCACCTTTCTCCGACTTTGCAGCCACCTTTCTCTGACTTACCCGCCACCTTTTTCCTGGTTTTATGCTGCCTTCCAGTCGTGCTGATGCTTTCTATGAGTCGTACAGATGCCTTGTACAGACGGTTCCGATGCCTTGTATATATGCTAAGCTCCTATTTGCACGGGCTTTGCAAGGCATCCCTATTACTTGCGCAAGGCATCTCCGTCAGCCGTTGAGGTGTAGGATAAAAAATATCCTACATCGCCCGAAACGCCTTTAAACACTGATGCTGCAGCGCATTTGGTGTAGGATGTAGGATATTTCACTTATTTTCTTTCAGTTTTATATGAAGGAGTATAGGTGAAACTATGTAAAGATATAATAATTGTTTGATTAATCAAAAACTTTTGCTTAACTTTGCAGCGGTATTATAATAAGATGAAGGCTAAGGAATTTGAAGAAAGCGGTTCTGGCGCAATAATATGGCGAAAAGAACGTTTTATGTGATATGCAATGGACTGACAGAATCAGACAGGTGAAGATTATTCTCGTGGTGACGGCTATTGTGATTGCCGTGGCCTCGTTGGTTGTGTCGCACCTGCTTGTGAAGGACCTTGAGCGGGAGGAGCGCAACAAGATGGAGGTGTGGGCACAAGCCATGCAGACCCTGCAGGAGGCCGACGAGACTACCGACTTGTCATTGGTGCTGAGCGTGATTCAGGGTAATAAGACGATTCCTGTGATCGTGCTCAACAGTGACGGCGAGGTGATGGACTGTCGTAATGTTGAGATCGGGGACAAAGACTCGACCAGCTATGTCGCCGACTATGGGCATAGGATGTATAAGGCCGGGCACTATATACAGATAGGAGACTCGGTAGATTGTCAGCTGGTGTGCTACGACGAGTCGACTTTGCTGAAGCGGCTCTCGCAGTATCCTTACTGGCAATTGGGTATTGTGATGATATTTGTTGTGGTGGCTATCATCGCACTGCTGGCTTCGAAACGTGCGGAACAAAATAAGGTGTGGGTGGGCCTGTCGAAGGAGACCGCCCACCAGTTGGGTACGCCTATCAGCAGCATGATGGCCTGGGTGGAAATTCTGAAAGAGAACTACCCTGACGACGAGCTGATACCCGAGATGGACAAGGATGTAAAACGTCTGGAACTGATTGCAGAGCGTTTCTCAAAGATAGGCTCGCTGCCTGAGCCTGTCGACGCATCGATGAACGATGTGCTGGCCCGTGTGACAGACTATATGGACCGTCGTACGTCGAAAAAGGTTGAAATCGTCAGGGAGCTGCCTGAGCGGGAGGTGGTGGTGAAGATGAACGCCTCGCTTTTCGAGTGGGTCATAGAGAATCTGTGTAAGAATGCTGTTGACGCGATGGAAGGCCGTGGCAAGATCGTGCTCTCCTTGTATGATGAAGGGCAGAAGGTCGTTGTCGAGGTGACGGACAACGGGAAGGGTATCCGTAAGAAAGATATCAAAAATGTGTTCACCCCAGGGTTTACGACGAAGAAGAGAGGGTGGGGCCTCGGCTTGTCTCTGGCCAAGCGTATCGTGGAAGAGTATCACAAGGGGCGTATCTATGTGAAGTCTTCAGAGTTGGGCGTGGGCACTACCTTCCGCATCGAAATGCCAAAACAGGTGCGATAATTGCACACTATCCCCGCAGAGTGTGTAATATCGACGGGCTGTATAGGCCGATTTTGAACTAAAAGTATAAAAAAAACAAATAAGCGTCTCATAAATAAAAAAAAGTTTGTAACTTTGCAACCCAAAAGTGTGATTATGTGTAGTTTAGAGTGCCTGAAGGTTGACCTGAAGGGTCTGACAGACCATGAAACCTCATTGGTCTTCGACTTGGATGATGCATTCTTCGGTGCTTTAGACGAGGTTGATGTGAAGAGAGGATCATTGCATGTGTCGGTGTCTATACGCAAGGCTTCCGGTTTTTTCGACATCCTCATTCATGCAGCCGGCACGGTGATCATAGCTTGCGACCGTTGTCTCGACGACATGGAGCAGCCTGTAGATACAGAAACGCGCCAGATTGTGAGGCTCGGAAGCGAAAACTCAGAGGACGGTGATACCATCGTAGTGGCTGAGGACGAAGGAATACTCGACATGACGTGGATCATCTATGAGTCTGTGGCATTGGCTATACCCATCAGGCATGTGCATGCACCCGGCAAGTGTAACACGGCCATGGCGAACGTTCTGGAAGAACTGTCAGCTGACCGAAGCAGCGATGAGGAGTCCAACCAAGCTATAGACCCCCGATGGGAGAAATTGTTAAAGTTAAAAGTTTAAGGTTTAAAAGTTTTTATAATTATGGCACATCCTAAAAGAAGACAATCAAGTACTCGTCAGGCCAAGCGTCGTACTCACGACAAGGCTGTAGCTCCTACACTGGCAGTATGCCCCAACTGCGGCGCATATTATGTATATCATACAGTATGCCCCACTTGTGGTTACTATCGTGGTAAGGTTGCTATCAAGAAGGAAGACGAAGTCGCTGAGTAATGAGTAAAATCAATGCGATAATCACCGGCATTGGTGGCTATGTGCCTGACTATATCCTCACCAATGAGGAACTGTCGAGGATGGTAGACACCAATGATGAGTGGATTATGACGCGTGTCGGCATCAAGGAGCGCCGCATTCTGACAGAAGAGGGTCTTGGCACGAGCTATATGGCCCGTAAGGCTGCGAAGCAACTGATTCAGAAGACGGGAGTAGACCCGGATACCATTGATGCGCTGATTGTAGCTACTTCAACGGCGGATTATAAGTTCCCATCCACGGCGTCCATTGTAGTGGGCAAGATCGGATTGAAGAATGCCATGGCGTTCGATTTCTGGGGTGCATGCTGCGGAATCCTCTATTCTCTTGACGTGGCTGCCTCGATGATTCAGAGTGGTCGCTACAAGAAGATTATCCTCATTGGCGCAGACAAGATGTCGTCGGTAACGGACTATAAGGATCGTTCCACATGTCCGCTTTTCGGTGACGGTGCTGCAGCGATGCTCCTGGAAGGTACGGAGGAGGAGAACATCGGCGTGATGGACTCTTATCTGCGTACGGATGGCAAAGGGTTGCCGTTCCTGCACATGAAGGCAGGAGGCTCTGTCTGTCCGCCATCGCATTTCACTGTCGACCATCGGCTGCACTATCTTTATCAAGAGGGACGCACGGTGTTCCGCTATGCCGTGACGAGCATGAGTAATGACTGCGTGCTGATTGCCGAGCGCAACGGGCTGAACAAGGACAATATCCAGTGGGTGGTGCCCCATCAGGCCAATATGCGCATCATCGAAGCAGTCGCCAAGCGCTTGGATCTGTCTATGGACCAGGTAATGGTGAATATCGAGCACTATGGCAATACGAGTGCCGCTACGATACCACTTGTACTGTGGGACAATGAGAGTAAGCTGCGGAAAGGTGATAACATACTCTTTACCGCATTCGGGGCAGGCTTCGTTCATGGCGCCTCCTATTATAGGTGGGCTTATGACGGGAATAAATAGTAAATAGATGTCTAACAACAGAAAAACGCATGTCCTCACGGACAATGCGTTTTTTTGTCTAAAAGGAAACAGATGCACAAGGCAGGTTTTGTGAATATCGTTGGAAATCCCAATGTGGGGAAGTCGACACTGATGAATCAACTCGTCGGTGAGAAGATTTCCATTGCTACCTTCAAAGCTCAGACTACCCGTCATAGGATCATGGGCATTGTCAACACGCCGGAGGCCCAGATCGTATTCTCAGATACGCCGGGTGTGTTGAAGCCCAACTATAAGCTCCAGGAGTCGATGCTCGCTTTCTCGGAATCGGCTCTGCAGGATGCGGACGTACTACTGTATGTGACTGATGTGGTGGAGAACCCTGAGAAGAACCAGGATTTTCTGGCAAAGGTGGCTCGTATGTCTGTCCCTGTGTTGCTTCTGATCAATAAGATAGACCAAAGCGACCCAAAGTCGTTAGGTGATATCGTGGAGAAATGGCATACGCTGCTGCCTAATGCAGAGATTCTCCCTATTTCGGCAAAGAATAAGTTCGGCACAGACTTGCTTTTGAAGCGGATCCTGGAACTGCTGCCTGACTCACCCCCATATTTCGATAAAGACCAGTTGACTGACAAGCCGGCACGGTTCTTTGTGTCAGAAATCATCAGGGAGAAGATACTGCTGTATTACGATAAAGAGATACCGTATTCTGTCGAGGTAAGTGTGGAGCGTTTCAAGGAAGATGAGAAACATATCCATATCAATGCCGTGATCTTTGTAGAGCGTGACAGTCAGAAGGGTATTATTATCGGTCATCAAGGTGTGGCCTTGAAAAAGGTAAGCACAGAATCGCGCAAGGCCTTGGAGAAGTTCTTCGGCAAGCCTATCTATCTGGAGGTGTTCGTGAAGGTCGATAAAGACTGGCGTTCGTCAGAGAGAGAATTGAACCTCTTTGGATATAATCCCGAGTAAGGAAAGTAGAGAATTAAGGTAGTTATAGAAGTTAGGATATGGGAAATTTAGTAGCGATCGTGGGGCGTCCGAATGTCGGCAAGTCTACCCTGTTCAATCGTCTGACAAAGACTCGTCAGGCCATTGTCAGCAATGAGGCAGGTACGACACGCGACCGTCAGTATGGCAAATGTGAATGGAATGGCAAGGAGTTCTCGGTCGTTGATACTGGCGGCTGGGTGGTGAACTCAGATGATGTATTCGAGGAGGAAATCAGAAAGCAGGTGATTATCGCCACTGAAGAGGCAGACCTGGTACTTTTCCTATGCGATATCAGCAATGGCGTGACAGGCTGGGACATGGATGTGGCACAGATTCTGCGCCGCGCCAAGCTCCCTGTAATCCTCGTTGCCAACAAGGCTGATGATGGCAGAGACTTGTACGACCAATATGACTTCTACAAGCTCGGATTGGGTGACCCATATCCTATTAGTGCTGCAACAGGTAGTGGTACGGGCGATCTCCTCGACAAAGTACTGGAGATGTTACCAGAGAAAGGTAATGATGATGCAGAAGACGGAATCCCTCGTTTCGCTGTTGTTGGTCGCCCCAACGCAGGTAAGTCGAGCCTGATTAATGCCTTTATCGGGGAAGAGCGACATATCGTGACAGATATTGCAGGCACAACCCGTGATTCAATATATACCCGCTACGATAAGTTCGGCTTCGATTTCTATCTCGTAGATACAGCAGGTATTCGTCGGAAAAATAAGGTTACAGAAGATCTGGAGTTCTATAGTGTGATGCGTTCCATCCGTTCTATCGAAAACTCTGATGTCTGCATACTGATGATTGATGCCACGCGTGGTATCGAAGCACAAGATATGAACATCTTCCAGCTGATACAGAAGAACAACAAGTCGCTGGTTGTTGTTGTAAATAAGTGGGACCTTGTGGAAGATAAGTCACAGGTTGTCATCGATACATTCACGAATGCCATCCGCCAGCGAATGGCGCCTTTCGTGGATTTCCCCATCATCTTCGCGTCTGCACTGACGAAACAGCGTATCTTCAAAGTGCTTGAGACTGCCAAGCAGGTCTATCTGAACCGTAAGGCTCGCATCGGCACAACGAAACTTAATGAGGTGATGCTGCCGCTGATAGAAGCCTTCCCGCCACCTTCGGTAAAAGGAAAGTTCATAAAGATTAAATATGTGTCGCAGGTACCAGATACGCAGATTCCAACTTTCGTGTTCTATGCCAACCTGCCGCAGTATGTCAAGGAGCCCTATAAGCGTTTCCTGGAGAATAAGATTCGTGAGAATTGGACGCTGACCGGGTCGCCTATCAATGTGTTTATCCGGCAGAAATAGAATGAGAAGGAAAGCATGGCTCTCTGCTATTATCGGATGCCTGATCGTTTCAGGATGTTCGGAGGTGACACCAGAGGAGCAAGCCTCTTTGGCCGCAAAGGGCTATTACGAACATCTTATCCATGGGGAGTATGAACAGTTCCTACAAGGGAAGGATGGATTGAAGAAACAAGCTGAGCCGGAATATTGGAGTCAGTTGGTCGACAACTGTCACCAGTTTATGCATCAGCAGAAAGAATCGCACCGAGGCATCCATGAGGTGCGCATCGTCAACGCAAAAACTGATACGTTGCAGAAGTATGTCAATGTGTT
This sequence comes from uncultured Prevotella sp., assembly GCA_946548085.1. Lineage (GTDB taxonomy): Bacteria > Bacteroidota > Bacteroidia > Bacteroidales > Bacteroidaceae > Prevotella. The sequence goes on from CAMNPN010000131.1 coordinate 6,461, forward strand.
TATGATGCTTTGCTTTGGTGACTCCACCAACGAAGAGGTCGTAGTGCCGATGGTTGACCGTGGTGGACGATGGTATATGAAGTAAAACTGACAACAGATAAAGAATTTAAGAAAATGAAGAAATTTGTATGTGTGCTGGTCTTTGCCAGTTTAGGAATGGGCGCTTCTGCACAGACTGATAGCGCCAGGATGTCTGTCAAGACTCTTAATGAGTTGGGAAATGTGCAGTCATCAGGCACAATTCCTGTGTTTCAATACTGGAGAGAGCATAATATCTTCCAGCATCTGGATGTATCCTTGACACTAGGTACTACGGGTATTGGTATTGATGTGGCTTCGCCTGTCACCGATTGGGCTCAAGTTCGTGCTGGCTATGAGTTTATGCCGCGGTTTACGAAGTCCATGGGCTTTGACATGACCATCAATGGACAACCAGCAAGAAGTTATGATGATGAAGGGAACAGGCAGGAAACCCGATTTGACAAGTTAAAAGAGTTTATGTACAGTTTTACGGGCTATGACATAGATGATCATGCAGAGATGATAGGAAAACCGACTATAAACAATTTTAAGTTGCTTGTTGACGTGTTTCCGTTTAAGGATAATGCGAAATGGAAGAATCTGCATTTTACAGCCGGATTCTATTGGGGCCCATCCAAGTTTGCCGAGGCTGTGAATTCCACTGAGGCTATGGTGTCATTAGTCTCTGCTGGTATATACAACAAGATGTATGCGAGCGCCAAGAACGGAGATCCTCTGATAAGTTTCGATGCCAATCAGTTCCCCACTTTAGCTGGTGTCGGAGTTCCGATGCCAAAGGAAGTAAGAACAAAGTTCTTGGAGTATGGCGACATGGGTTTTGTCGTTGGATATTTAAGTCATGATATTACTGATGATGCGGGCAATGTCGTGATGTCTAAAACATATACAGATTCTAAGGGTAATACTGTACAGCAGCCGTACCTTGTACAACCCGATGAAGACGGTATGGTACGTGTGACGGCAAGTTCCAATTCCTTTAAACCCTATCTTGGTTTTGGATATGGTGGGAATCTCCTGAAAAAGCGGGATGACTGGAAAGTCTCTTTTGACTGTGGTGCTATGTTCTGGGGAGGTACTCCTAATTTAGTTGTCTATCATGGAATAAAGCTACCCAATGGACGCTATCGTGACATTAGCCTGACTGATGATGTCGTGAATATAGGTGGTCAGGTAGGTACGTATGTCGATCTGTTCAAGGCCTTCAAAGTCTTCCCCGTTCTTAGCTTCCGTATTACGAAACGTATTTTCTAATTATTTCTTATCCTCGTTTAGGTAGTATTTCGAGTAGGCTACATAGTGCTCGGCATTGTCTGTCTGGCCAGGGCGGACGGGCTTGATGTACTTAGCAGGCACACCGCCCCAGATCTCACCGGCAGGAATCTTTGTGTTTTGAAGCACCAAGGCTCCTGCTGCAACGATGGCACCTTCGCCTATCTCACAGCCGTCGAGTAGGGTGGAGCCCATGCCGATGAGGGCATGGTCGTGGATGGTACAGGCGTGGACGGTGACGTTGTGGCCGATGGTGACGAAGTTGCCGATATGGGTTGGCCCTGTCTCATGGGTTACATGCACACAGCTCCCGTCTTGGATATTCGTGCAGTTGCCAATGGTAATGGGGGCGACGTCGCCGCGTACCACGGCATTGAACCACACGGAACACTCATCGCCCATCGTGACATCGCCTACTATTGTGGCGTTTTCGCTGAAATAACAGTCTCGCCCCCATTTGGGAGCGAGGCCTCTATAACTTTTAATCAAAGCCATAATTTTTGTTTTAGTTTATAGATTAAAGTTTATAGTTTATAGATGATTACATTGGAGGCTGCTTTTCAGGGTTTGCCAACATATCATCTATAAACTATAAACTCTACACTATAATCAAGAATAATCAGAGGTTCGGATTGATCTTGCTCCACTCAGAGATGGGAGGTACGATATTCAGTGTCACGAGTTCGTCGCGCATCTTGCACAGGTGCTCATAACTCTGATCCAGCTTGGCGTTCTCCTCGGGAGTGCCCTGGGGAACCTCGAACTTAGCACCGTCAGCAGTCATGGTGGTCTTCATGGCCATCATGATGTGGTCGTACTTGTCGGTCTTCACGTAGGTACCAACGGGGAAGCGGAAGGGCTCACCACCCATAGCGGCACGAATCATCTCAACGGAGAGATACGATGGGCTCTGGAAAGAAGAACGTCCGCGGAGTTCGATGATCTTGGCACCACCCTTGGTGACGTCGGTCTTCATCTGCTCCCACTCCTCAGCGGGGAACTCAGCGGTGCCGATGATATCGGTCAGTTTGCGGCCTGCGATCTCCACGTGGCTGCCAAAGACGGCCATCTGCTCACCGTGGCCACCGTAGGTAGCGCAACCTGTGATCTGGTTCTGCATCACACCGAACTTCTTGGCCAGTGCGCTCTGCAGGCGAGTCGTGTCGAGACCAGCGAGTGTGGTCACCTGTCCGGGCTTCAAGCCAGAGTAGAGCAGGGTTACCAGACCAGTGAGGTCAGCGGGGTTGAAGATGATGACAACATGCTTCACGTCGGGGCAGAACTTCTTGATGTTCTGGCCGAGTTCCTCTGCAATCTTACAGTTGCCTGCGAGCAGATCTTCGCGGGTCATGCCAGCCTTGCGGGGAGCACCACCAGAAGAGATGATGAACTTCGCATTCTTGAATGCCTCCTCGGCATCGGTAGTAGCCACGATGTTTACATCGTCGAAACCGCTCTGGCGCATCTCCTCGGCAACACCTTCTGGAGAGAACACGTCGTAGAGACAGATTTCACTTGTCAGACCCATCATCAGCGCGGTCTGAGCCATGTTTGAACCAATCATGCCGGCAGCACCGACGATGGTCAATTTTTCGTTTGTTAGAAAAGCCATAATGTATAATTATAATTATAAGTTGTATCAAAAGTGCTGCAAAGTTACAAAAAAAAACACAACCGGGCGAGGTTTTAGTCTTAATCTGTGTTAATCATAGCGTTTTGTGCCAAAAACTTTGTACCTTTGTCAAGTCGAAATAGCAAAACCATTAACACTCAAACAAAATGAAACGATTAACGACTTTTGCCGTAGGTATTGTACTCCTGGCTTTTTGCCAAAATCATAGTAAGGCTGAGGCCGAAGTGGAAGAAGTGCTGGATATTCCTTTATGTGTAGTATCGGCTGTTCCTGACTCCCTCGGCTATGATCCGTTCTATACAAAGTATGTGGATGTAAACGGCATCCCGCTGATCTCTTCGTGGCGTGTGCCTGATTCAGCTTTTGTAGCGGCCCATCGTACGCTCTATGCCATGACCTCCATGCTGCCAAAGGCCGTTCTCGACTCGATGGTAGGTCGTGGTACGAGGGTGGCTATCATGGGGCGCTATGAGGGAACGACAGACATCCCGGAACATCGGCATTTGGTGAATGATACCGCCCTGAACTGGGATCTTAGGGCCCGTGGGTTGGGCGGTGATCTGGAACTACCCCTGACAAGTTGTGCGGAGGAGAATGTACTTGCCTATCAGATTGACAAGTATCACGCTGAGGATATCCTTATCCACGAGTTTGCCCATTCCATCCACTTGATCGGCTTGATGCTGGCTGTGCCTGATTTCGACAGCCGTCTGAAGATGTGTTATGAGAATGCCAGACAAAGAGGCATTCTCGATGCAACCTATCGCATTACTGACAAGGAGGAATATTTCGCAGAGGCCGTGCAGGACTGGTTTAATGTGAATGCTGAGGTGCCCCGTGCCGATGGTAAGCACAATTGGTGTAATACTCGTGAGGAACTGCAGGAGTATGATCCGGATCTTTATGAACTGCTGGCTCAATACTTCCCCAAGACCTCCCTGCAAATCAGCAAGCACCAGAAGATAAATGCGATATCGAGATATGAAGATCGGTAAATCCACTTATATCCGCAGACGTGCGAAACTGAAACAGGATATTGGCAGTGGGTTACTGCTCTTCCTTGGAAATGATGAGGTTGGCATGAACTATGCCGACAACACTTACCGCTTCCGCCAGGATTCGACCTTTCTCTATTTTTTCGGCCTTGACTATGCAGGTTTAGCAGCCGTTATAGACATTGATGCCGATGTCGAGATTATTTTTGGTCACGAACTGACGATCGACGACATCGTATGGATGGGCACACAACCCACCCTCAAGGAGAAGGCGGCTACGGTGGGTGTTGCGAAGACAATGCAGATGGCTGCGTTGAAGGGCTATATAGACAAGGCGCTTTCAAAGCGACAGCCCATCCATTTCCTGCCCCCATATCGTGGCGATCATAAGGTGTGGCTCTGGGAGTTGCTGGGGATTGAACCCCGTGCACAGGCTGACAAAGCCTCTGTACCCTTCATCAAGGCCATCGTTTCGCAACGTAATTATAAAGACGAAGAAGAGATCCGCCTGATAGAAGAGAGTGTGGACTTAAGTACGGAGATGCACTTGGCTGCGTATCGTACAGTCCGTCCCGGTGTCCATGAGTCGCAGGTGGCGGCTGCCGTTGAGGAGGTGGCATGTCGTCATGGTAATGCCCTGGCCTTCCCTACGATAGCAACAGTGCAGGGGCATGTGCTGCACAATCATGGCTTCATCCACGACCTGAAAGAGGGCGACATCTTCCTGCTTGATGCGGGCGCAGAGACAAAGTCGCACTATGCTGGAGACCTCTCTTCATCGATGCCTGTTGGCGAACGGTTCTCTGAGCGGCAGGAGACAATCTATAATATTCACCTTGCCAGTTTTCAGGCCGCTGTTGAGAAGTTGCAGTTGGGGGTGCCGTTCCGTGAGGCACATATCGCTGCTGCTACAAAGATCGCTGAAGGTATGAAGGCACTTGGCTTGATGAAGGGTGACCCTGCCGAGGCCGCAGAGACCGGTGCGTATGCCCTGTTCTTCCCTTGTGGCCTGGGACATATGGTGGGCCTTGATGTCCATAATATGGAAAATCTTGGTGAACAGTATGTGGGTTACGCTGACGACCAGGTGAAGAGTAAGCAGTTTGGTTTCAAGTCGCTACGTCTGGCCCGCCCCTTGGAGGCAGGCTTCGTCTTTACCGTTGAGCCAGGCATCTATTTCATTCCGGAGCTGATAGATAAGTGGCAGGCAGAACATCTGTTTGAGGACTTTATCTGTTACGATAAACTTGGCCCGTGGCGGAGTTTCACAGGTTTGCGCAATGAACTGAACTATGTGATGACAAAGGATGGTGCCCGTCTTCTAGGTACCATCAAGAAGCCCATGAGTCTTGAGGAGGTCTATGCAGCTAAGAGTAGTAGTATATAGTTTTATTTAATTGAAGATGAATTATAGTATCAAATATCCAGAGAATGACGGAGGTATGAACGAGCGCATCAAACGGTTGCGCCAACAGAATTTTGACACCCCCACCACGTTAAGTATTGAACGAGCCCTGATAGAGACCGCCTTCTATAAGGCCAACTATGGCACGATGCCCATCGCAGAACTCCGAGCCCGTAACTTCTATGAGATATGCAAGAAGAAGACCATCTACATTGGCGAAGATGAGCTGATCGTGGGCGAGCGTGGTCCGCTGCCCAAGGCTGTGTCTACCTTCCCAGAGTTGACCTGTCATTCGGTAGAAGACCTGCATACGCTGAACGAGCGAGAGTTACAGCGCTACACCATCTCACAAGAGGACATCGATACCTACGAACGGGAAGTGATCCCATACTGGAAAGGCAAGACGCAGCGAGAGCGCATCTTCAACCACGTCTCGAAAGCGTGGGAGGAGGCTTATCATGCAGGTGTCTTCACGGAGTTTATGGAGCAGCGGGCCGCTGGCCATACGGCCATGGACGGGAAGATGTACCATGAGGGCTTACTCGACGTGAAGGCCCGTATCGAGGCGAAGATCAAGAGCTTGGACTATATCTATGACCCCGAGGCAACAGACAAGCAGCAGGAACTGGAGGCGATGGCCATCTCGTGCGATGCCGCCATCCTCTTTGCAGAGCGTCATGCCGAACTGGCCGAGCAGATGGCTGCCAAGGAACAGAATCCCCAGCGCAAGCATGAACTGGAGAAGATAGCCGAAGTGTGCCATTGGGTTCCAGCCCAAGCACCCCGTGACCTGTGGGAGGCCATTCAGATGTACTGGTTTGTACACCTCGGCACGGTGACGGAACTGAACGGCTGGGATTCCATGAATCCTGGACATATCGACCAGCATCTCTTCCCTTTCTACCAGAAGGGCATCGCAGATGGTACGCTGACACGCAATCAGGCCAAGGAACTGATATCCTGCCTTTGGATCAAGTTCAATAACCAGCCTGCACCTCCGAAGGTGGGCGTGACGGCGTTAGAGTCGGGAACCTACAACGATTTTACTAATATAAATATAGGTGGTGTCGACCGCAACGGTAACAGTGCTACGAACGAACTGTCGTATATGATTCTCGAGGTTCAGGAAGAACTGCACGAGTTGCAGCCAGGCCTGAGCATCCATATCGCCGAGAATACACCAGACGACTTCCTGTTGGCTGGCATCAAGGTCATCCGTCAGGGACACGGCTATCCCTCCGTCTTCAATCCTGATACATACGTCAAGGAGCTGGTACGTGAGGGTAAGACCCTTGAGGATGCCCGTGAGGGAGGCTGCTCCGGCTGTATCGAGGTAGGTGCATTCGGCAAGGAGGCCTATCTGCTGACGGGTTATCTGAACACACCTAAGATCCTGGAGATCACGCTCAACAACGGTGTCGACCCTGAGACAGGCAGGAAACTGGGACTGGAGACCGGAGACCCGCGACTGTTTAAGACCTTCGACGAACTCTATGAGGCCTGGCATAAGCAGATGACCTATTTCGTGAATCTGAAACTGTCAGTCAACAACTATATCGAGCGTATGTTCTCGCTTTATGCCCCTGCCACCTTCCTCAGCCTCTATATCGACGATTGTATCGAGAAAGGAAAGGACTACTACAGTGGTGGTGCCCGTTACAACACAACCTATATCCAGTGTACGGGCCTTGGTACGATTACTGATTGTTTCACTACGCTGAAGAAACATGTCTTTGAAGACCAGCGCTTCACGATGGACGAGATCCTCGAAGCCTGTGCCACGAACTGGGGCCAGTCTGAAAAGATGCGCCTCTACATCCGCAACCACACACCCTTCTTTGGCAATGACGACGAATATGCCGACGCCATCGCCGTGCGTGTCTACGACGATTTGGTGAGTGCCATCGAAGGGCGCCCCAATACCCGTGGCGGGAAGACACAGTTGAACATGCTCTCCACCACCTGCCACAACTATTTCGGCTCTGTCTGCGGGGCCACGCCCAATGGTCGCCTGGCGCATTTCGCCATCAGCGATGGCACCTCGCCAGCCCATGGCTCCGACTCACACGGCCCCACGGCTGTCATCAAGTCGCTGGGAAAACTCGACCAGACCAAGAGCGGTGGCACGCTGCTCAATGTGCGATTCGTGCCTGCTTTGCTGAAGCGGGAGGAAGACCAGAAGAAACTCGCCAGTCTTATTCGGACCTATTTCAAGTTTGGCGGCCACCATATCCAGTTTAATATTGTCGACACGTCAACCCTTCACGATGCCCAGCAGCATCCTGAAGAATACCGCGACCTGCTTGTCAGGGTGGCGGGCTATTCCGACTATTTCAATGATATGACGGAACAGTTGCAGAACGAGATTATTGCACGGACGGAGAATGAGGAACTCTGATGTCGGATATACTGTGGTAAGTGAGGGATTGTAGTATGCAACCGCTGATATTCGACATCAAGCGCTATGCCATCAACGACGGCCCAGGCATCCGCACGACCATCTTCATGAAGGGGTGTCCCCTGCGCTGTGTGTGGTGCCACAACCCCGAGAGTTGGTCGCCACAGCCCCAGATACTCTACAAGAAGAGCAAGTGCATTGGCTGTCAGAGTTGTGTCGCAGTCTGTCCGCAACAGGCCTTGCAGCTGACGCCTGACGGCATCCGCCTTAACCCCCTTCTGTGTTTGATGCCCGCCAGGCGCTGTTCAGCGTGTACAGACGAGTGCCCTTCCACTGCCTTGGAGAGGTGTGGAAACGTGTGGACGATGGCTGCGCTGATGGCAGAGATAGAGAAGGAGCGCACCATCATGGAGGATAGTGGGGGAGGGGTGACCCTTTGTGGAGGAGAGCCGCTGATGCATGCCGACTACGCTCTCGACATCCTGCACGAGTTGGGACGGCGAGGCTTCCATCGTACGGTGGATACCACGCTCTTCGCCCCTCAGGATACAGTCCGCAAGATAGCAGAGGCCTGTGAACTCTTCCTCGTCGACCTGAAACTGATGGATGCAGAAAGACATCAGCGATATACGGGTGTGACTAATGGGCAGATTCTGCAGAACATCCGTTTCCTGGCAGAGGCGGGCCATGACTTCTTTATCCGTATCCCACTCATTGGCGGGGTGAATGCTGATGACGAGAACATAGAGGCCACAGCCCGATTCCTGGAACTGCTGCCCTGGCAGCGGCGCACCGTCAACCTGTTGCCTTATCACGATGTGGGCAAGGATAAACATCGCCGCATGTGGAGCACCTACAATCCTCAGGGCTACCAGATGACGGCCCCCTCCGACGAGTTGCTGCAGCATTGCGCAACCCTGCTCGAGGCCCACGGCCTCCGCGTCATCATCGGCGGCTAAAGTGATCATTATCAATAAACTATAAACAAATTAAGCAATATGAATCCAGTCAATCAACGATTAGAAGACCTTCGCGAGGTGATGCGCCGAGAGCATCTTGCCGCGTTCATCTTTCCCAGCACAGACCCCCATCAGGGTGAATACATTCCTGACCATTGGAAGGGCCGGGAGTTTATTTCAGGCTTCAATGGCTCGGCAGGAACGGCAGTAGTCACCATGACCTCCGCTGCCCTGTGGACGGACTCCCGCTATTTCCTGGCAGCAGAGGAACAACTCCGCGGCACGGAGTACCAGTTGATGAAGCTGAAGATTGCGGGCACTCCTTCCATCGCCGAATGGATAGGCAGGGAGTGTGGGGCAGGCGCCGAGGTGGGCATCGATGGCTGGTGCAGTTCTGCCAATGCTGTCAGGGAGCTGATTGCAGACCTGCGCAAGGAGGGTGGCATCACGCTGCGTACCAATCTCGACCCCCTGAGGACAATCTGGCGGGATCGGCCCCCTATCCCAGAGCGCCCCGTAGAACTGTTCCCCTTGGAGTATGCTGGCGAGAGCACCCGCGACAAACTGGCCCGCATCCGCAAGGCCCTGCGCCAGCGGCATGCTGACGGCATGCTCATGTCTTCCCTCGACGACATCGCCTGGACACTCAACCTGCGAGGTACGGATGTGCATTGCAATCCGGTATTCGTCAGCTATCTGCTCGTATCCTCAAAGGATGCCATATTATATATAAATAAGGTGAAACTCCCCCAGCAGGTTGCCGGCTACCTCAACGCCGAGGGCGTGGCGATAGCCCCTTATGAGGATGTGGCGAAAGGGCTGAAGGACTATTTCGAATACAATATCCTGCTCGACCCCGACGAGGTGAACTACGTCCTCTTCAAGACCGTCAGTCGCGAGATCGTAGAGGAGGAGTCACCCGTCAAGCGGATGAAGACGGTGAAGAACGAAAGGGAAATCGCGGGTTTTAGGTCTGCGATGCTGAAAGACGGCATCGCAATGGTGAAGTTCCTTTATTGGCTCAGTAATCAACTCCCCGCCCCTGTAGGGGAGGGGTCTGGTGTGGGGACAGTATCTCTCACCGAACTCTCCATCTCAGACAAACTTGCCTCGCTCCGCGCAGAGCAACCCCTCTATCGCGACATCTCCTTCGACACCATCGCTGGCTACGGCGAGCATGCTGCCATCGTGCACTATGAGCCTACCCCAGAGACAGACATCCCCCTGCAACCTCGTGGATTGCTGCTGCTCGACAGTGGTGCCCAGTATCTCGACGGCACTACGGACATCACCCGCACCATCGCCCTCGGACCCCTCACGGAGGAGGAACGGCGTATCTACACCCTCGTGCTCAAAGGCCATATCCAGATAGAACTCTGCAAGTTCCCCAGCGGCTCGAGTGGTACGCAGATCGACATCCTTGCCCGCAAGGACATGTGGCGTGAAGGCCTGAACTACCTGCATGGCACAGGCCACGGCGTGGGTACCTATCTGAATGTACACGAAGGGCCTCACCAGTTCCGCATGGAGTGGAAGCCAGCCCCGCTGGTGGCAGGCATGACCATCACCGACGAGCCTGGCATCTACCTGCCTGGCCGTTGTGGTGCCCGTACGGAGAACACCCTGCTCATCGTGCCTTATAAGGAGACGGAGTTCGGCGAGTTCCTGCAGTTCGAGTCGCTCACCCTCTGTCCCATCGACAAGGCGCCCATCATCCGTGAGATGATGCTTCAGGAGGAGACCGACTGGCTCAACCAGTATCATCAGCGCGTCTTCGACACCCTCGCGCCCCATCTCTCTGACGATGAGGCCGCCTGGCTCCAAGTAGCCTGCGCACCATTATAGCAGCTGGCGGCTCGTCAGTCTCTGATGATCGGAAGGTCTTGCGCTTTCAGCGTAAGGCCTTTTTTCTGTCCCGATACAGCCTTCTCACACTATCTAAGCAGGCACTAAACTATATGTCTGACTTAAGTCGGAATGTTGACTGACTATAGTCGGACATCTTTCTGACTTAAGTCAGACAAGTGTTCGACTATAGTCAGACATATAGATTACTGCCATTAAAGCCTCGCGATACCGGCACCTGAGCCAGAGGGCAGACGCTCTGAGGCCAAAGGGCAGGCACTCTGAAGCCAAAGAATGTCGATGGCAGAACCAAAGGGTGTCGATGGCGAAATCAAGGGGCGAGGATGTTGAAAGCAAGCGGCATGGAGGTCGAAGCATCGGAGCAGATCGTGTGCAAGTATGGAAGGCACGAGCCGCTTTAAAGCAAATTTGAGGGAAATTGTGCAAAATTTGGCAAAAGATTTGCTTGTTTCGTGAAAATGTTGTAACTTTGCACCCGCTTTTCATGGCACCTGTGCCAGAGGCAGTAAGTTTAACATAAAATTTTAAAGTAAAAAGACAAATGATTATTGTACCGGTAAAAGAAGGCGAGAACATCGAGAAGGCCCTCAAGAAGTTCAAGAGAAAGTTTGAGAAGACAGGGGTTGTGAAGGAGCTTCGCCGTCGTCAGCAGTTCGATAAGCCGTCTGTTCTGAAGCGCCTCAAGATGGAGCACGCCATTTACGTACAGCAGCTTCGCACGAACGAGGAATAAAAAAGTTCCCCAAAAATTTGGTGGTTTCGGAAATTATTCGTAAATTCGTGGCCGAAAACATGTGTTCGGACAATGATAGACCAATTTCTAAACTACCTACGCTTCGAGCGGAATGCGTCAGAGCAGACCGTTAAGACCTACGAGGAAAGCCTTCGTGAGTTTGAAGCGTATCTGGCTTTTAGGGATGGCGGACTCTCTTTAAGGGCGGCAGACACCGACCTGATCCGTGACTGGATGGAGAGTCTGATGGATAGAGGAAACAATGCATCGACTATCAATAAGAAGTTGAGTGCATTGCGTTCCTTTTATCGCTTTGCCCTGAAGCGTAGGCTGGTGGAGAAAGATCCTGCCCATGCCGTGACGGGTCCGAAGAAGACGAAGCCCCTGCCCCAGTTTGTTCGTGAGGGAGAGATGGACCGTCTGATAGACGATCGCGAGTGGGGTGACAACTTCAAAGATGTTCGCGCGCGAACCTTATTATTATTATTATATGAGGCAGGGCTGCGGCGATCGGAGCTGACGGGACTCGACGATGGCGATGTGGATCTTGAGGCACGCCAGCTGAAGGTGACGGGCAAGCGCAACAAACAGCGCATCGTGCCCTTCGGCGACGAACTGGCCAACGCTCTCAGGCTCTATCAGGAGGCGCGCAACGAGGCAGTGGTGCGCGACAGCAATGCCCTGTTCGTAGGCGACAAGGGTCACAGGATGACGGGACGGCAGGTGTATGAGATCGTGCATCGAGAGCTGACGGGGGTCACATCGCTGAAGAAACGCTCGCCCCACGTGCTGCGCCACAGCTTCGCGACGGCGATGCTCAACAACGGCGCCGGGCTGGAGAGTATCAAGAAACTGCTGGGCCATGAGAGCGTGAGCACCACGGAGATCTATGCCCACACCACGTTCGAACAACTGAAACGCGTGTATGATGAGGCTCATCCCAGAGCCTGAACCTTATTTAATAACCACTAAAAATAGGAGGTAACTATGGAGATTAAGATCCAGTCGATTCACTTCGACGCTACTGAGAAGTTAGAGGCGTTCATCGAAAAGAAGGTCGCCAAGTTGGAAAAATCATTTGAGGATATACAGAAGGTGGAGGTGCAGCTGAAATTGGTGAAGCCTGCCACTGCCCAAAACAAGGAGGCAAGCCTCTCGGTGGCAGTGCCTGGCAGCACGCTCTTCGTGGAGAAGACTACCGACACTTTTGAGGAGAGTATCGACCTCTGCGTGGATTCTATGCGTGCTCAACTGCAGAAATTCAAGGAAAAATTGAGGAATAGATAAAAAAAACGCCGAAAAGTTTTGGTAATTCAAAAATAAGTCGTAACTTTGCAGCCGTTTTCCGACAGGTCGTAAATCTGAAGAAGAGAGCGGCTGCTTAGAAAAGCCTCTTTAGCTCAGTTGGCCAGAGCACGTGATTTGTAATCTCGGGGTCGTTGGTTCGAATCCGACAAG
>CAMNPN010000132.1 GCA_946548085.1 uncultured Prevotella sp.
CGCTGTTCACGAAGCCCTCGTACGTCACACCGTCGTTAGCGGCCTCGTCGCCATACTTGATCGTCTTGTCTTTGGCCGTGATGGTCAGCGGAGCCTTGCCGATCGTCACCGTCTGGCTGCCGGTAACAGGATTGTAGTTGTCACGGGTCACCTGGAAGTAGACCGTATAGCTCCCGGCATTGGTGTACGCCGGAGAAGCATCCTGGTCGCACGTGCCCTCTGTTGTGCCGTACTTCACCGTGGGACCCTCGGGAACCGTCAGCGTGATGGTATGAGACTTGCCGTCATAGACGCCTGTATAGCCGGCTGCCGTCACATCGCCATCAACGAATGTGGCTGAGGTGATCGTCAGCTTGGAACCGGTATAGGTGACGGTATAGTTGTTTGAGGCGGACAGCGTACCCTGAAGGATGTCGTACTCGCCGACATCATTACCCTCGGCACGCGACAGCTTGCCACTGAGCGACTCTCCTTCTATAAGACCTTCTGCCGTATAGGTCAGTTCGGGATCTGAGTCACCGTAGACCTTCGTCTTGGCTTCGGCCGTGATGGTCAGCGCCTTGGGGCCGATGGAGAATTCTGCAGAGCCACCCTTGATTTCATAGTTGCCGTTGGTCTTGCCAGCCTTATCAGAGATGACGATGGTATAAGTTGCGGCATTCTTCGGATCTGCGACGGCTGTTGCATTACTCTTATCTTGATAGTTCACATCATACTCCGTCGCAGGTATCTCCCTGGCATTGGCACCCTCACCGTCATAGACCTTCACCTCAGGCACCTGCCTCGTCCCATTATATGTGAAAGAGGTGGGATTAACCGTGATGCTCATCTTTCCTTGAGTTCCAGTAGGATTGGTATTCACTTCCTTCTTCGTAATCTCAAAGCCGAAGGTCTTGCTGTTTTTGAAGATGCCTATGGGAACAACGGCGGTGGCTACAGCGGTATTTGTTACGGCAGTAAGCGTAGCGGAATAACTGCCTACGTTGACGGCATCGCCCGATGTCGTGAGGTTATCACCACCCATCACCATCTTCACTTGCTTGTCTACTGGAGTAAAGTTGATCGTCTTACTGTTCCCCGACACGGCTATGGTGGTGTTGGTAATCTCCTTAGGTCCCTGGGCAGAACCGCTGTAGGGGAAACTTGTCCCACCGTCATTGACGGTAAGGGTGGTTGTAAAACCGTCCGACGTATAAGTATAGGTCTTCCCGTCTGTGCTGACAGTGCCGTTGCTCAGGTCGAACTTCGCCACCACTAAGCCGTCGAGGATCATCTCATCATATTCTGCTGAAGCCCCGTCAGGCACCTGTACAGAATACCAGCCAGCACCGTCGTAACGGTCTTCGTCGAGTTGAATCAGAGTCACATCGAGGTTAGGATCGATAGTGCCCCGGATACCAGCGCCCCGGGTACTGGGGGCGACAACTACACCGCTGGGTTCGATATCCTCATGCTTAGAAAGTTTCCCAGAGAGCAATTCCTTGTCCGTCCAGTAGCCTGCTGCAGGAACGACATGCATCACCACACACTGCCCTGGAAGGACTGTTTCTTTGATGGAGCCAGGTGAACTTGGGTTGAACGAACTGATGTCAGAGCCTCCGTCGTAAAAGGTCACCGAAGCCTTCTCTCCAAGGTTGCTCATCAAATCTAATGGGACGAGTCTGAAATCCACATATATCCTAGTCTTATCACTTGCCGCACTTGAATAAAGATTTATATCACGCTCCGCAATATCTGGACCTGGATCATTTGGATTATAATCTTCCAGTTCGGCTTGTTTACTCCAGGTTGTACCATCAGATGTCTCAATATAAATATTGGCAAGGCTTGTCATATAGCCTTTTGCAGGAGCCACGTGTAAAGTGATTGTTGCAAGGTCACAACCTGAATTATAAGTCACCTGTGCAGAACCTCCTGTTGTTGTCACTTTTGTATTACCGATTTCGCCTACATTATCATGTTGGTCCAATTCGTTTGTCGAGACAAAGACTCTTTGAGCCCAAGACGAGGTAGCAAAAAACACAGCGAGCAACATCAGCGTTGTCCTGCAACATGTTTTCAACAAGCGACGTGCAGCCTCGCACATTCGCCTTTCGGTTTGGTGATTAATCGTTTTTTCCATATTATTTAATTATTTGGCTTAATGACGCAAATATACGAAATTTTCCGCACATACGATACTATCCGCTATAAAAATTCAAACTATTTAACGTTACACCTGTCAGAAGGAGCCTACCGCTGCCTTCCGAGAGGTCTGAAGGACAGTTGTGACGGGCTTATAGGCATCGGAGGCGGTCTTCAAGATCACCTTTGAAGGTGATCGGCCGCTGCGGAGGATGACCAGCGCCGAGCCGTTCCAGAGATGCCGGTGGCTGGCGACGTCGGGCTCATGGCTGTTGATGTCGCCGTTGCTGACGGCTACGAGACGGGCATCGCCCTCGACGGAGAAGCGGAGCATGTCATCTGCCACCGCCACGCGGCGCCCCTTGCTGTCGACGGCCTCGACACGGAGATGCATCAGGTCGGTACCGTCAGCCTCCCATTCCGTGTCTTCAGGTGTGACCCTCAGGCGGACTGCCCTGCCAGCCGCCTCCATCCTGTGGCGTGCGACAGGCTGGTTGCCGTTGTAGGCGATGGCCTCAAGGCGGCCCCCGTCAAGAGCCACCCCTTCCCACAGTATTCTGTTGCGCTGTCTGGGATTGGCCTTTGCATTGGACTGTCGGCCGAGACTCTTGCCGTCGAGTATGAGTTCCACCTCGTCGGCATTGGTGTAAGTGACGACTTGCTGCTTCGACTCTATGACGGCGATGTGCACCAACGGCTCGTCAGGTTTGAAGAGGCTTCTCATGAGATATGCCTTGGGCTTCGGCTCAAGCGCGATGTCGAACACCCCCTGGCTCCAGCCTTTCGCCGGCCAGCCCTCACTTTCGCCGAGGTAGTCGACCGGTCCCCAATAGGCGAGGCCTACAACCTTGTCAAGGTCCATCCCGAAGAAGTTCGTCCCCATGGCGACGGTGGAGGCCTCACTCTGATAAAAGGTCATCCAGGGGTATCGCCGCCCGTCGCCTGGGAAGTACATGTAGCGGTAGTTGTACGACTGGATGTCGGTCTCAAGGGCGAGGTCGGGGGGAAGGGAGTCGGTCTGCCAGTTGCGGTAACGAGGATGCATGGCGACGGTGACGAGACGGGTGGAGTCATAGCGCTGCAAGAGTGTCTTCTGCAGGCGGTACATGGTGATGCCAAAGTCATTGAACGGCATGTTCGGATCTTGTTGCAGTTCGTTGCCGAGACTCCAGAGGATGACGGACGGCGAGTTGCGGTCGCGCTTCACCCACTCGGGCACCTCCTCCTGCCAATGCTGCTCGAAAGGCACCTTTCCGCCCGTGTGCTGCCGCGTCCACCGGTCGTAGAGTTCATCAACGACGAGGATGCCGTATTTGTCACATAGCCGTATGAATTCCCGGCTGTAGGGGTTATGCGAGGTGCGGATATGGTTGACGCCGAACTGCTTCAGGAGCCTGATGCGCTTCTCGATGGCCTTGGGGTAGGCAGCCGCGCCGAGGGCCCCGAGGGTGTGGTGCCCGGCACAGCCCTTGAGCAGCACCTTGCGCCCATTGAGCCTGAAGCCGAAGTCGGGGCCGAACTCAATCGTGCGGAATCCGAAAGCTTCCGTCACCTCGTCGGCGATGGTGCCGTCGTCACGAAGCAGCCTCACGGTGGCATTATATAAATAAGGTGTGTCGATATCCCATGTCCGTGCGCCGGCGATGTCAATGTCGGTGGAGATACGTGCCTCCTGGTGGCGGGTCACACGATGGTGCCTGACGGTCATGGTGTCCGAGAACACGGTGTTCCCCTCAGCATCGGCTATCTGCAGGGCGACACGCGTGGACCTTCCTTTGGCGTAGTTGGTGAACTCGGCGGAGATGCTGACGTAGCGGTTGTCACGGGTGGTGATGTAGAGTGGATGGCGGTTGAAGAACAGGTCCCTGGGCGTCGTGATGATGCTGACATTGCGAAAGAGCCCTCCACCGGTATACCAGCGTGAATTCTCGGGCTGGCGGGTGTCGGCGACGACTTCGATCAGATTGTCCTCGCCGTATGCCAGATGGTCGGTGATGTCGATCTCAAAGCCCACATAGCCGTAGTCGGTGCCGCCGATGCGCTTGTGGTTCAGATAGACGTCGGCGGTGTAGAGAATGCCTTCGAAGTCGAGGATCACGCGCCGGCCTCTCATCTCTTCCCTCGGGGTGTAGTGCAGGCGGTAGTAGCCTTTAGCCATCGCCTTGAAACCCCGGGCGGCAAGGGGTGACCTGACGCTGCTCTGAGCGGCGCTCTTGCCTTCAGGCCCTACCCACGACTGCTCTGTCTGGAAATCGTGGGGCACGTCGACCTTCCGCCAGTCACCTTCGTCATTCAGCCTGAACTCCCATCCGAAGTTCAAGCTTTCGCATTGACGCTGTGCCGACACGCACACTGCTGTCAGCATGGCCACGGCCGTCATCAATAGTCTTGCGAATTCTTTCATCCGTTAATTGATATATGTCTCGCAGCGATGCGCCCTGGTCTTGCGCTCGCTGCCAATGGCCACTACGATGATTTATGGTCTCCGCTGCAAAGTTACGAACAAAAAACGTAACGGCCAAGAAATTCCGCCTGTTTTTTATAACATCAAGCAAGCATTTCGTCTATGGTTCTACAAAGCGATTAAAATGGTAATCGAAGCTGAACAGCAATGGAATATAGTGCTAAATGCCTACAAACCAATGCTTTATAGGCTGTTTACGAATAACAACAATAGTCTGAACTGACAGTTTAGACAGGGTAAACTGACAGTTTAGACTGGGTAAACTGGTAGTTTAGACTGGGTAAACAATGATAAACTCCTATCCCTTATTCGGCTCAGGAGCCTTGAAACTGATCGTTTTCAGCCTTTCACTTGCACATTTCGGAGGATTTTAGTACCTTTCAGGCATATAAACAGAACCCATTTATTTATAGTACAAGTTCCAGAGCAAGCACGGCAACGCCGGCTCCCTCTATTATGTGAGGCGGAAGGTATAGGACGGCTCCCCAGCGGCTGCCACTTATGACTGCCTGATGACTGTCTTATGCCCTCAGGGCCCGCATGGCGTTGAGGACGGCGAGCACGGTGACACCCACGTCGGCAAAGACGGCCATCCACATCGTAGCGAGGCCGAAGGTAGCCAGGACAAGCACGGCCACCTTGACGCCGATGGCGAACCACACGTTCTGCCGGGCGATGGCCAGCGTGCGGCGGGCGATGCGGATGGCGAGGGCGATCTTAGAGGGCTTGTCGTCCATCAGCACCACGTCGGCCGCCTCGATGGCAGCATCACTACCCAGTCCGCCCATGGCGATACCCACATCGGCCCGGGCCAGCACAGGGGCATCGTTGATGCCGTCGCCAACGAAAGCCACCATAGACTTCTCACTCCTCGAGATACTATCCATGTACCTGACCTTGTCGGCTGGAAGGAGTTCCGCATGATATTCCGAGAGGTGCAACTGCCGGGCGACCTGCTCAGCCACCTCCTTGCGGTCACCCGTCAGCATCACCGTCCGGGCGACACCGAGACCGGAGAGTTGACGGATGGCCTCGGCACTATCTTCCTTCACCATGTCGTTGATGACAATATGACCCGCATACTCCCCATCGATGGCCACATGGATGACGGTTCCCGTCCGATGCTCATTGTGGCAGTGCGGACAGTCGTGCCATCTTGCGCCAACGGCATCCATCATCTTCGTATTGCCCACACAGACCACCTTGTCCCCTACCCTCGCACGGACACCGTGACCGGCAATCTCCTCCACATCGCTCACCACACAGCCGTCTGTCGCCTCATCAGGGAAGGCATCGCGCAGGGCGGCTCCGATGGGATGGGTGGTGAAATGCTCGACGTGGGCCGCAAGGTGGAGGATTCTCGAGGAGGGAGGAGTAATCTCACTCCTCACTCCACCCTCCTCACTCCCCGGAAATGGATGCACAGCCGTCACGGCAAACTGACCTCGGGTGAGCGTACCTGTCTTATCGAAGACCACCGTGTCCACCCTCGACAGCACATCCATGAAGTTGGCTCCCTTGATGAGGATGCCCTTGCGAGAGGCGCCGCCGATGCCGCCGAAGAACGTGAGCGGCACGCTGATGACCAGCGCACAGGGACAACTAACCACCAGGAACATCAGAGCCCGATAGAGCCAAGGCGCGAAGGTGGAGAGCGCTTCGCTAAATGATAAATGATAAATGATAAATGATATACATGGCGGGAGGATAGCAAGAGCCAAGGCCGCGAATACCACGACAGGGGTATAGATGCGGGCAAAGCGGGTGATGAACGCCTCGCTCTGCGACTTATGCTCGCCAGCATCCTCCACCAGGCGGATAATCTTTGAGACGGTGCTCTCACCAAACGCCTTGGTGACTCGTACCCGGAGGGCACCCGAGAGATTGACACAGCCGGAAATCACCTCATCGCCTACGCCGATGTCACGAGGCAGCGACTCGCCCGTCAGGGCCACGGTGTTCAGGGCAGACGTTCCCTCGATGACCACACCGTCAAGAGGCACTTTCTCGCCTGGACGGATGACGATGATGGAGTCGACGGGGACGTCATTTGGATTGGCATCTTTTGACTCGCCCTTCGGGTTTTCCACATGCGCCACATCTGGCCGGATATCCATCAGATGGGCAATGCTCTTACGACTCTGCCCCTCGGCATAACCCTCAAAGAGTTCGCCCACCTGGAAGAAGAGCATCACGAAGACGGCTTCAGGATACTGTGTCTCTGCCCCTGGCAGGAAGCCTATCAGCAGCGCACCGATGGTGGCGACGGACATGAGGAAGTGCTCGTTGAAGGCATCGCCGTGAGTGATGCCCTCCCATGCTTCGCGCAGCGTCTCGTGGCCTATTAATAAATAAGGTACGAGATAGACGAGCAGCAGTTGCCACTTTTCTAAGTGAAGAGTGAAGAGTGAAGAGTAAGGAATTTCTTGCGTCCCTCCGGTAGCATGCGAGCAAAGCTCAAGCGGCTGCCGCTCGATGAGGACGGCGATGATAAGAAGGACAACGGTCGCGATGATCAGCGTCAGTTTCCGCTTCAGCCCGCCCTCCTCATGATGATGGTGGTGCTCATGCTCATGATGGTGCTCATGTTCGTGTTCGTGATGATGTTCATGCTCGTGTTCGTGATGATGTTCATGTGAGCAACTATCGCAATGAGCATGCTCATGATGATGTTCGCCTTGATGTAAATGTGCCATATCTTTGCTGTTTTAGACCCTTCCCGATCCCCTCCCTCGCAGGGGAGGGGAAAGGGGTGGGGTTGAATTTCTGCTGCAAAGGTACGGCACATTCCGTGCAACCTGGTTGCAAAGTAACGACACTTACGCCGTCTTTTATTTTATCAAGACTTTCTTCCCGTTGCGGATAAAGATGCCCTTGCTGGTTGGAATGCCATTGAGACGGCGACCGCCGAGGTCATAATAAGCGTTGGGGGCATCCGTTGCCAGCACGCGGCCGATACCCGTCGAGCCATCCTTTTGCCAGAAGAGGTACATGGTAACCTCTACCCCCATCGTGCTCGCGGTCTGCACAACCAGATTGCCGTCGGCATCATAGCTGTTCTTGTATTCCTGCGTCGTGACCAGTCCGTAACCAGATGACGACTCCGACTTCACCACCTGCCAGTGCTCGTCATACTCCATCTTAACGGTGTTGGTCATCATCATGCCCATCACGCTCATCGTCGCCGTAGTCTGGGTGGGCAGTCCCTGGTCGTTGAAGTCAGAGTGACTCGTGATGTTGAGCGCCCAGTCACTACCTGTCCACGTGTAGAGTTCCCAGTCTTCAGCGGCCAGGCCGTTGAATTTCTTGATTACCGTCTTGCTCTTCTTCTGCAGCCCGGCAGTGGGATTGGCTTCGTCTAATTCATATTCAGTGACGACGGTGGCGCGGTTTTCGGCATCAAACTCGCTATTCTCCGAGTAGCCTGTCAGGATAAAATCACCGCCGTCGCTCTCGTAGCCCTCGCTTTTCACGAGGCGCCCCTGATCGTCGTAGTTGAAAACCGTCTTCACCGTGTTTACCAGCACGCCGTCCGTGTAAGCATAGTCGTACTGCAGGGTCTGCCTGCCGTTGGCATCGTACTCATAGACCGACTTCGACATCATCTGCGCATTGGCATCTACCGAATAAGTTTTTTCGAGGCGCACACCCTGCTGCGGCCTCACATCCTGTGCGCTGGCAGTATAAACCAGCACAGCTCCAAGGAACATCAATAACAATTTTCTCATAATACCTTATTTATAAATAGTTAAATGTTTTTTCATTCTGCCACAGGCTAAATAATCCCCAGATACTCGAAGAACCGCTCCGGCCAGTAGTTCATGATCAGCTCGTCAGGGAAATCGGTCTCGGCCAGCAACGGACGGAGACGCTCGTAGTCGGCTATCTGGAACGAGATGTGGGCATCGCTGCCGAGAATCGTTGGCACGCCGTGCTTCTTGCAGAGGCGCAGGATCTCGAGGTTGTTGTCGCGGGCTACCGTCTTATGGCGCTGGGGAGCCAGGGAGTGGTTGTTCACCTCCAACAGCGTGTGCGACTCCTTGGCGGCCAGCACTAAGGGCTCGAAATCGAGTTCGCAAGAGCCGTCGCCCGGATGGCTGATGATGTGAATCTTCGGGTTTCGGATGACGTTGATCATCCCTCGGGTGTTCTCCTCACGAGTGCCTCCCTGCCAGCAGACGATGTGGATGCCGGCGATGCCGATGTCGAGACGGTCGAGGTATTCGTCATTGAGGTCAAGGCGGCCCTCGGGGTCAAGGATATTCACCTCGCAGCCCATCAGCAGCCGGATGCCGTACATCCGGCGGGGTACAACGAACATGTTCTTGAAATAGAGCAGTCCGCAGGTGCCTGGGATGCTGGGGCCGTGCTCCGTGATGCCCAGCACCTGCAGCCCCTTGTCGGCAGCAGCCTGTACCATCTCCTGTATCGTGCTGTAGCCGTGCCCGGAGGCTACGGTGTGGGTGTGTACGTCCAATAGTGGTTTCATCATTTTGCTCTTTCTCTTGTTAGCTCGATGGCTTCCTTGCCCGTCAGGTGCTCAATGTCAAAGCGGATGGCGAGCATCCGGGCGAGGCCGTGCTCCAGTTCCTTCTGCAGGGCCTCCTCCTGGTTCGGATTGTATCGGTTGCCGAGGATTCTGGCGATGGCCATTTTCTCCGCCTCATCCTCCACGATGCGGATGCGGCCGAAGGCTATCACGCTGCGGAAATAGGTGGTGTACTCGGCCGGCCTTACGCAGTCCTGGTCAATGACGCAGAACGATGCCTTGTCACAACTGCGGATAGCATCCACCTTGTGGCCGCTCATGGCGCTGTGGAAGTATAGCTTGCCGTCGTCATAGACATAGCTGATAGGTACGGCGTAGGGGTAGCCTCCGTCGCCAAGTAGTGCCAGCGTGCCCGAAGTGGCCTTCTGCAAGATGCCGATGCTCTCTTCGTCAGAAAGTTGCTGGCGATGGCGCCTCATTGCTCTGAATTCCATTATGATATAGTTTTTAATCCAACAATCGACGCGATGAGCGTCGTTAAGAAGAACAGCCGCCAGAATGTGGCCGGCTCGCGGAACACGAAGATGCCTACGAGCACAGCACCGATGGCTCCGATGCCCGTCCATACGGGATAGGCCGTGCCTATCGGGAGCGTTTGCGTGGCCTTTGCCAGCAGTACGGCACTGAGCACATAGAGTGCGGCGAAGCCTACAATCCACGTCCACCATTCATAGCCGGCTAGCGTGCCCTGAATTTGCAATTCTCACATACATGTGCCATAGTTCTTACTCTCCTATAATGGTTATTACTATTTGCGGAATCATCGCTTTTTTGATAAATGTTCCTAATTCTCGGCACAAAAGTAATCAAAATTGGGCAGAAATGAGTAACTTTGCAAAAGAATTTAGCAATTACAACAAAGTTTAAGAGTGCTGAATGAACGACCAAATAGCATTATCGATATTCACATACAAAAACATTTAAGACAATGAAGAAGTTATTTATCGCTTTCGCAATGCTGCTTTCGATGGCAGCCTG
Source organism: uncultured Prevotella sp. (assembly GCA_946548085.1). Lineage (GTDB taxonomy): Bacteria > Bacteroidota > Bacteroidia > Bacteroidales > Bacteroidaceae > Prevotella. Next base: position 10,116 of record CAMNPN010000132.1, read on the forward strand.
CAATCAGAACAAGCCTTCTCAGGCAGAAGAGAACGAGACAGAGACAGCAGCACAGACAGAGGCCGCTGACAGTATTGACCCTCAGACACGACAGGAGAACATGAAAGAAGTGCAAGCGTTCTTGAAGGAATGCGGCGCATTCTTCATCGCGACTGCTGATGGCGACCAGCCGCATGTCCGCGCCTTTGGTGTGTCGGAGATTATCGGCGACCGTCTGTATATCATGACGGGCAAGGTGAAGGACGTTTACAAGCAGATGGCCAAGAACGGCAAGTTCGAGATCTGTGCCTTGAAGCCATCAGGCAGCGAGTGGATGCGCGTGACGGGCACTCTGGTCAATGACGAGACACTGAGTGTAAAAGAAGAGTTCCTGAACCGCAACGAGGGTCTGAAGTCGATGTATAAGGCTGATGACGACAATATGGCCGTGCTCTACATCACCAACGGCGAGGCCCGCTTCTGCTCCTTCTCAGAACCAGAAAGAAAGGTGAAGTTCTAAGCCGTTGAACAGGTAATCGTGGCCTGGAAACTGAAATATCGCTGCCGTGACTGCGGTTACGAGGCCGAGGTGTATGAAGGCCGCGGCTTGTTCCGTCAGCAGATTACGGCGGTGCTGTGTCCTGACTGCAAGTCGATTCAGAACATCGTCGTGGGTGGTATCATCGCCGATGTCGCTCCATCCTACAGGAGCGAGGTCGGTCGGTTGTGCCTGCAGTGCGGCAGCGATAATATCCGTATCTGGGATAAGAAGACGTGTCCCAGATGCCAAGGCCGGATGGAGGAAACAGGCGAAAAAGAGTTCTGGACTTAGTTCTTGCCTCTGTTGATGATGTAGATGCCGAGTGCCATTAATAATGTGAACGATTATGAAGAAGATTTTATTCGCAGTAGCAGGACTGCTTGCGCTGACTGCCTGCGGAAATAAACAGGCTCAAAGTGCAGAGACACCAGCAGCAGACAGCATTCAGGTGGATTCTACTGCACAGGAGGAAGAAACCACGTATTTCCCTGCCATCCATCGCTATTTGGTGGACTCCATCAGCAGCCAGTATGCCGAGGCTGACATCCGTGTGCCTCTGCCTACAGTCGTGGCCGTTGATGAGAGCAACGGCGAGGATATCAAGGTGTGGGGCGAATTCTGGGTGATGAACTTCAATCAGGTTGGCGACACGCTGAAGATGATCTCCGGCGGCAGTCATGCCGGATTGATGCACATCCGTCAGACGGAGAAAGGCTACACGGTGACTGGCTTCGACCAGGTAGCCGACGGCTCGCTCTTCGCGAAGACCGCCAAGAATATCTTCGGCGACAAGTATGATGCCTTTATGGCCGCCTATAGCGATCACGAGAAGCGCAACCGTCACCACGAGGATCTGCTCTCGGAATACGTCAAGAAACACCACCTGACCGCTACGATGTACCAGGACAATGGCCAGGATGCCAAGCCTCTGAATCGATAGCCGATGACAGAGAGAAAGTCGTCTATGGAAGACACTTCTCAGCTTTGCGCTCTTTATGACAGATGACAGTTATGACAGATGACAGTTTATGAAAATTGAGGGTATAAAGAGTATAGTATTATATATATATTATAATATATATATAATACTATCTATAATTCTACACCGATTTCAAAAAACTGTCATCTGTCATTTGTCATCGCTTGCCCTGTACTTTCTTAGCGTACACGGCTGCTCTCCCCCGCCGAGAAGTAATCTCGCTGCCTCGTGTATTACGGCTCGCCGCCCACGATGTTACGGCTCTCATTTCTTGACAAATGAACATCCAATAATCGGCAATGAACAATCACACGAACAATTACACAAAATATTTGATTTGTGACTTGTATCTTGCAAAAAAATGCAGGCAGACGGTAAATTATGCTGATGCTACTACTTCAGCACCGCCTTTACGTCGGTTATCATGCCCTGATGGCTCTCCTTCGGTTCCGTGAGCTTCGAGGTGAGCGCCACGTTTCCGGCTTTGTCCTGAGTGGAGAATGTGCCTGAGTAGATGATGTCGCTGGCCTGATAGAGGGTGGCTTCCACCATCACACGATACTTGCCCTGCTTGACTTTCTTGCCCTGCTGGTCGGTGAAGTCCCAGGTGAAGGTCTGCTTGCCTCCTGCCTGTGGGGTGGCACCGGTGACTGCGTCCAGCTGCTGATCCGAGAGGTCGCTGGCCTTGACGGTCTTTACCCATGTCGGCACACAGTTGGGGCGTTCCACATAGCCGCGCATGGGCTGCATTCCCGAGCTTTGCTCGCCTACCCGTAGCCTTTCGTTTCCACGTACACGTCCTTTGGTGGTGAAGGAGGTCACGAAGAGCGTCTTGACCACTTCGCCCTTCTCATTCTCAATCCAGACGGCATACTGGTTGGAGCCAGGGCCTGCCTGTTTCTGATAGTTGAACGACACTTCAAGGCTCTTGGCCTTCGGTTGAGTCTTCTTTCCTTGTGCCATTCTTGCGTCCCCTTGGTAGCAAGCGAGCGAAGCTCGAGCGGCTGGCATACCGAGCAGCATGGCGGCGAAAATCGTAAAGAAATACTTTTTCATCATTTTGTCTTTATGGATAGTTTTGTATTATATACTTTCATAAACAATGCTAATATTGTGGGCAAAATTACTAAATTTCGCGCAATTATAGCTATCTTTGCACAATGATTTAAGAGAAAATTCGTAATTGAAACATAGTTTAAGAAAACAGCGATGACAACAAAAGACATTTACCTTGCAAGGGGCTGTTTCTGGGGGACGGAGCATTACTTCAAGCAGATAGAGGGCGTGGTGGAGACGGAGGTGGGCTTTGCCAACGGTCACACGGAGAATCCGACGTATAAGGAGGTATATACCGACGAGACGGGATATGCCGAGACCGTGCATGTGAGATACGTCCCCGATGTGGTGAGCCTTGAATTCCTGCTGCGGATGTTCTTCAAGGCCATCGACCCTACGAGCCTGAACAAGCAGGGGCACGACGAGGGCACCCGCTACCGCACGGGCATCTATTACGTGGATGCTGCCGACCTGCCTGTTATCAATAGGGTGTATGACGACGAGCAGCAGCACCATGACCAGCCGCTGGCGGTAGAGCGACAGCCGCTGGAGCGGTTCTACGCAGCCGAGGAGTACCATCAGGACTATCTCGACAAGAACCCCACGGGCTATTGCCATCTGTCCCAGTCGCTCTTCGAGTTTGCGCGTCAGGCAAAGGACAGGAAATAACGGACAAGGATATGGAGAAGAGATCGGATTTCTTAAAATCGGTAAGAAGCAGGTCTTCCTGCAAACGTTTTTCCCTGCACGGCCTGCCACTACTGCACGCCGGGCTGTCCTGCGGGTATCCATATCCCAGAGATCTTTGCCGTGATGAACGTCTATAAGATGTACGGCAACCTCACCGAGGCGCGCAATGAATACCGATGGCGTCCCGGCGGGGCTTTAGCCTCGGCCTGCATCGTGTGCGGTCAGTGCCAGGCAGCCTGTCCGCAGCATCTGCCCATCATCGGCCTGCTGGCAGAGGTCGTTGACACGCTGGAGAAATAAAGCATTAATTACTAAACATACATTTATTATGGAAGCAAGTGCAAGACTTTACACATTTACCTATGCTGAGACCAAAACCTATCTGTGGGCGGCCGTCTTCGTTGCCTGCAATCTGGTGCTGCCCCAAGTGTTCCACCTCATTCCCCAGGGTGGCATTATCTTCGCGCCCCTCTCGCTGGTCATCCTTGCAGGAGCCTACAAGTTCGGTTGGCGCGTAGGACTGATAGCCGCATTGGCCTCTCCCTTGGTGAATCATCTGCTGACTGGCATGCCTGCTTGGGACGTGCTGCCCGTGATGACGCTTAAGCTGACAGTACTGGCATTGGTTGCCGGATTCACGGCACAGCACTTCAGGGAAGTAACACTACCCCTCCTGGCGGGTGTAGTACTTGCCTCTATGCTGATTGGCGGGCTCGGAGAACTGGCGCTGACGGGAGGCATCGAAGCCACCGTTCAGGATGTCACCATCGGCTGGCCAGGAATGCTTCTGCAAGTCATTGGGGCATATCTCGTCTGCAAGTACTTATAAAAGGATAGTGGAAGCAATCCCTGACACTTCGTGGCAGTCATGACGAAAATATTGTTTCTTCACGGATTCTTTGCCAGCGGCCAGTGCGTGCCAGCTGTGGCATTGAGAGAGGCCTTTGACGGGAGGGCTAAAGTGCTGACTCCTGACCTGCCTCTCCACCCTGCCGATGCCATCAGTATGATTCGCGACATCTGCGACAGGGAGAAGCCGGATGTGATTGTCGGCAACAGCTGTGGATCCTTCTATGCCCAGATGATAGCTCCGATTGTCGGCGTACCGGCCTTGCTGGGCAATCCGCATTTCAAGATGTCCGACTTCCTCCGTGAGCGTATCGGAAACCACCAGTACAAGTCACCACGAGCCAACGGCATTCAGGATTTCACTATCGATGAACAACTCGTCCGTGAGTTTGAAGAGTTGGAAGCCCATCAGTTCTTGGACGAGCCAAGTGGCAAAGCCGAGCGCAACTGCTGCAACACCTATTATAAAGATAAGGTGTGGGGACTGTTTGGCGAAGCAGACACCCTGGCACATTTCGAGCCGCTGTTCCTGGAGCATTACCCCAACAGCTATCACTTCCCTGGTGCTCATACTCCAACGGCAGAACAGTTCAAGACATGGTATGTTCCTCTCATCGAAAAGCTGATGATGGAGCATCCTGTACACTGATAGACTCCATGTCAACGCTCATCGTTAAAGTAATTTTTCGTGCTCATGTCATAGTATAGAGCCTCCAGCTCCTGAAGCGTCAGTTTCTCCACGGAGTGCTCAATGATCCGTATCAACTCTTCACGCCGATAGTCATCCGATTGTCTGAAACGTTCTGTGTATGCCATATCACTTTACGATATCTTCTATGGGTTTACGTTTCTTCTCCTTTGGCTCGATTCCCGACGTACCATCACCTATCTGTAGCCTTTCGGCAGCATAGCCTAAAGGAATGACCACGGCAGGTTCTTCATTTGCTGGGAGGCCGAAGAGCTGCTTGCACAGCACGGCATCGAAGTTGCACACCCAACAGGTGGCCAGGCCTTGTTCAGTTGCTGCCAGACACAGGTGCTCAACGGCAATGGCAATATCGATGTCACCATGATGTTTGCCGTCAGCGCGCACCCATTCCTCGTCGTGCAGGATGGAAGCGATGACGTACATCGGTGCCGTCTTGAACCAGTCGCGGTTATAGCACTGCTGCAACCGAGCCTTATCCTCTTCCTCGCTGACGATGTGGAAACGCCAAGGCTGTTTGTTCACTGCCGAAGGTGCAAAGCGTACACACTCCAGGATATAGTCAAGTTTCTCTTTCTCCACGCTGAGGGGTTCGTATGCCCTGCAACTGTATCTGCTCTTTACGAGTTCCAGAAAATCCATATTTTACTCTCCTATAATTGTTATTACTAATTTCCTTGCTCCACCGTAATTCCTGTACTCACAGAAATAGATGCCCTGCCAGGTGCCCATATTCAAGCGTCCGTTGGTGATGGGGATGGTCAGGCTTACACCGCTCAGGGTTGACTTTGCATGGGCAGGCATGTCATCGGCACCCTCCAACGTATGCTCATATTCTGGCCGATTTTCAGGCACGAGACGGTTGAAGATGGTCTCCATGTCCACACGAACGTCAGGATCTGCATTCTCATTGATACTCAGCCCGCAACTGGTATGCTTGCAGAATATGTGGATGATGCCTGTCTTGGGCAGTTTTGGCAGCTGCTGCAAAATCTCGCCGGTCACCAAATGGAAGCCGCGAGACTTGGGTTTTAACGTGATTTCTAACTGTTCTATCATAAACATTCCTAATAATGAGGGCAAAATTACGAAAAATCGGGCAGAAATGACTACCTTTGCCTGCTGATTTAATAAGATTTAGTATGATAGACCAAATAATTGCCTACAACAAGAAAGCGGTGAGGTTCGCGGCTTCATCATCGATTCTGAGACAGGAGCATTGGAGGAGATAAGCTGATGGACTATTTACCCAAAGACCCTGCCATCCTGGTTTCGAGCGTCAACATGCTCTTGCGTGACGAGGAGTTTGACAGCCTCGAATCGCTGTGCTATGCCTTCAGCCGGGAGCCGCAGGAGATCAAGGACTACCTGCTTGGCAAAGGCTTCGTATGGAGCGAGCAGCAGAAACAATTCCGACCCATAGGCTACGACGCATGATCACCCGCGACAGCATAGAGACGGCATACAGTTTCCTGCATCAGAAGCGGCAGGTCTATATCCATTCTTCGCTCGACTGGCAGAGGGATGACATCGAGTATGCCATTGCGTCATACGTAGATGACATGAACCAGGAATTGTATGATGCAATATCCGATGGCCGTTCAGACTTCCTCCGCGACCACTGCAGGTTCCAGGAGGATATCACAAGAGCAGTAGAACAATTAGAAGGTTTGCTCGACAGGGCAAGGACAAGAAACAATTAACAAAGAATAAAGATATGGACAATATTGAGGAAAAAGGCCGAAAAGTGGCCATCGACATCGTAAAGGCAAACATTTTTGCCGTAGTAATCATGGTGGTTTCTGCCATCCTGTTCCTGGTACCGTTCTTCCTGATTTGGAAGGACAGAAAGCCGATAAGCGAACTGCTTGGAGGTTTCGGCGACTGGATCACCATACTGGTACTGATGTTCGTTGGCATCGCCGTGCATGAACTGATTCACGGCCTCACATGGGCTTGTTTCGCCAAGAGCGGCTGGAAGAGCATCAGCTTCGGCGTGATGTGGAAACTGCTGACTCCCTACTGCCATTGCGACGAGCCGATGCACATTCCCGGCTACATGTGCGGAGCCATGATGCCCTGCATTATCCTGGGTATCATCCCTGCCGTTGCAGCCCTGTTCATCGGTAGTTTGCCCATGCTGGCGTGGGGGATATTCTTCATTGCCGCAGCTGCCGGCGACATCTGGATGACCTGGCTGCTGACCAAGGAAAATCCCAAGAGCCTGGTTCTTGACCATCCTTCCGAGGCCGGATTTTATATTATCGACAGAGAATGATGAAACAATTTGCAGATAAGCTGCACCAAGATCTGCACCAGTTCCTGCTGAGCCTGGAGCCAAGGAGGCTTTCAGTGCATGATTCTGTTGGCACAGATTACCCTCATGTATCTGATAAGCAACAAATAGGGATTATATGACGCTGACCTACATCTTCCATAGCGGCTTTGTGATTGAAACAGAGCAGTCCTTCCTGGTATTCGACTACTGGCTTGATCCAAGTGGTGTGATGGATGGTGTGCTGCGGAGCGGGAAGCCCATGTATGTCTTCTCCAGCCACTTCCATGAAGACCACTTTACGAAGGAAATCTTTGAGTGGAAAAAGCAGCGCAAGGGTATCACCTACATTCTCTCCAAAGACATCTACAAACATCGGAGAGCCAGTAAAGAAGATGCTGATGTATGGTTGGCCAAAGGAGGCACATGGTCTGATGATACCATATCCGTATGGGCATTAGGCAGCACAGACAGCGGTGTGTCGTGGATTGTCGAGGCTGAGGGCAAACGCATCTTCCATGCGGGTGACCTGAACAACTGGTATGCCAAGTTCTTATCAGACGACAATCCTGATCAGGAGCGATACAGCTTTGAAATGGAGGAAGTATTCAATCCGATAGCTCACGAGAAGCAATTCCTTGGCGAGTTGAAGGACATCCGCAAGGTTGCCGACAGTTTCGATGTGGTGATGTTCCCCATAGACGGGCGTGTCGGCAACGGCTATACCCTTGGTGGCCGTCAGTTCATCGAACGGTTCAAGGTCGGGCTGTTCGTTCCTATGCACTTCACAACAGGCTTTGAATCCTCTTGGCGCATGAAGGAATTTACGGATGAAAAGAACATTTCCTTCTGGGAAATCAGTAGAGAAGGAGAAACTATTGAAATCTGAGTGCCGCTCAGGCTCTTGGAGCTAAGCCATCGTAGGCATCGACATCGATTATGAGGCCGTCGGAACTAATGGCATTTTCATGAATGTGCTGTGGTTCTTCGTTGGCAGCATGCGGATATGGCTTACACACATCTTCTACGGCCAGACTTCTCACAAAAAAAGACATTGCCTTTCGGCGATGTCTATTGTAACTTCTCACAAAAAAAAGACATTGCCTTTCGGCGATGTCTCCTTTTGGGTGCCCGGACGGACTCGGTTCCTATTGGTTGAAACCTTGTTTTATAAAACGTGCTGATATTCAATGATTTGCAATTTTAGTCAACTTGATATGCGATGCTTTAAATTGCGTTAAATTTCAACCTTTTGAGAAAATCAGTATCAAATCAGTATCAACTTTTCAAATATTATTTGTACCTTTGCACCATTAATTATCGGCCCGCCCTCCCGGGTTTTGTATTCCTGGAATTGGCCATTGACAGAGGTGAACCGTGGACTTCAGAAACACAGCGTGCGGAGAAGTCTGTTTTTCAGAAT
>CAMNPN010000133.1 GCA_946548085.1 uncultured Prevotella sp.
TGTGATGTTACCTTTATGGTAGCGCATATCTTGCTTTCGTCTTTAAAACGGCATATGCTCTGCAAGCCAGTTTCCTTGCCACTTTGATGAAAAGACACAAAAGGGTCTGACCCTTTTGTGTCACAAGCCGAATAATTGGCGAAACATAAATAGTGGTATTTGGTAGTCTGAATGGAATTATACGATCATTTTCTTGCTGTTTTGAAAGATATTTTGTATCTTTGCCCACGTATTACGTATTAGATTTATAAAGAAAGGAATGAATAGTAAATTGCAGTATCTCAAAAAGCGGGTCGGAGAACCGTCCCTTGGCCCATTGACCCATTCAATTAGATTAATTGCTTGCGCGGCTGTGTTTTACGGCGTAAGCGTGTTTTTGACGGCATGTGAGGGAAATGTCGACAACCCCCAGATAAAACCGGGAAAACAAATTGAGATGAAGATGGGCGACCTGGCAATGATGATTAACCCTGAGCATGGGGCTAGGATTACGTCGTTCAAATATCGCAACCAAGAGGTGCTTTCGCAGTTGGAAGGTCCATACTCGTCTGGTAGTACATTTTGGACCAGTCCGCAGGAGGACTGGTTCTGGCCGCCCGTGCCCGAAATAGATGAGGATAGCTACGTGGTGACTGAAGAGGATGGCGAGCTGGTGATGACCAGTCGGGTGTCGGAACTGTTGAAGCTACGCATTGTGAAGCGCTTTGCAACCGATGTGACTGATAATGCATTCGTCATCACTTACTCGATTATCAATGAAGGTAACGAAGTGCGCAAGGTGGCTCCTTGGGAAATAACACGAGTGCCCAACGAGGGTGTGATAAGTTTCGAGGCACCTGTGGAGAGCATTAGCCCTGCTGGTCTTTTGGACTTTAAGGATAAGGATGGCGTGGCCTATTACGAAGCTGACGAGGCGCCAGAGAACCGAAAGGTGAATGCCGACGGCAAAGGCTGGCTGAGCTATGAAGCTAATGGGCTTGTGCTTACCAAACGCTTTGCCGATTTGACTCCAGAGCAGGCTGCACCTGGCGAAGCTGAGATACAGGTATATGTGAATCAGGGAAAGACCTATATAGAAATAGAGAGTCAAGGCGCATATACCGCTTTGGCTCCAGGTGAAAGTCTTAGCTGGACGGTACGTTGGTATCTGAAACCTGTAGATCCTTCTTAAAGGCTCCCGACTTCTTCAACTTCGGCAAAGACACAAAAGGGTCTGACCCTTTTGTGTCACTCGGCTCTGCCGCTTGCCTCAAGCAAGAACTACGAATCAAGTACCGCATGGGCGATGAACTTTCTGCTGAAGAATAAAAAAATGCCCGAAAATTTGGAAGTTTCAGGATATCTCCTTATCTTTGCAGAGAAAAGTGTGAAGAAGTATGGACAGACTGAATAGAATATTTGTGGCAATACAAACAGAGGGGTTCAGTGAGTCAACACTTCTGCTAATTGACAAATATGTAAACGACATAAAGAATGGGACAGAAGATTTTCCTAGATTCAATCTACAAGAGCATGCAGGATTCAGCAAGGGAGGTACGCCTCTCATTGGGGCGTCCATCGTCGCATGCTACGCGACAGCAAGCCTTACAGCAAGTCGCCATGCTGAAGGCTGCGAAGGAAGCCCAGCAAACTGGGAGATAGATGAACTGCAAGAACGTCTGATAGAGGAATGGGCCAGAGCTGCCAATTTATGGGAAGATGACTCTGAGCAAATTCTCATAGGGGAGTTTGGCCCAATGATAGCTCAGGGCGCGGAAGCAAAGGTTTATTATAAAGACGGAAACACGTCGGTAGTAAAAGAACGAACTTCCATCTATTCAACCACACAAAAGGCTCTTGATGCCATTGCATTGCATAACTATCTCTTTCCAGAAACAGCCATGAAAGTGATAGGCTTTACTCGTGATGGTGACGGACTTATGCGCATTGTCTTGACGCAGCCATACGTGAACTGTCTGCGATTGGCAACAAAGGAGGAAATTGACAATATGGTTGCCGCAAAGGGGTTTCAAGACAATTGGAATGGACAGGGCGTAAACTACATTTCTGGACGTATGGCACTTGAGGACATGCATCCTGCCAATGTTTTTATTGATACAATAACAGAAGAGCCAATCTGTATCGATTGTATCGTCAAGTTTGTATAACGGAGAATGGACTTTCTTGGCAACACGGAATTATTATCGATGCCGAAGATGGCCTTTCTGGCATCGGGCACCAAAATAGTCATAGAAGGGACAGGCACCCATACCCCAGGTGCCTCTTGTCCCAATGACTAGATCTCAGAGGAGGGGATTTTTTGTTTGTTGTCATGTACTATATTTTTAATAAATTATTTATCCGAAAACGACGTTAAATCCGTTCGCACAGATTTCGTGTGCAAAGGTAATACATCCGTCGTTAATTTCAAAGGGGAAAAAATAAAGAAAAGTTAAAAGCTAGCGAAATCAATAGATAATACCTTATTAAGACAACAATCGGTTGAGATAACAAAAGAAGAAACGGAAGCTGCTGACTTCCGTTTCTCTATTCTCATCTTTGGGGAACAGATCAAAAAATCTCTGATCTGAGTTTATCTTTTTAGGTGATCAGTAGAACCGACCCCGTGATCTAGATAAATTGGTAAATCGATAAATAGGTTAAAAAGCGAGGCAGGCACGAACTCGGATGTCGCTGCTCTTACCCTCGTCGCTCCAATAGTCGTTGCTGGAGTAGTAATAGAAGTTCCACGCGAAGCCGGCAAGGCTCTCCGTAGACGACCAGTATTTTGCGGACTTCTGCAAGCCCAAATTATTAAGACCTAGACCTGTAGCACCAATCATCTTATTCCACTGACCGGCACTCGGCAGGAACCAGGCGCTTGTACCTGTGGGATGAATGCCGTAGTTGTTGTAGTCTCTGGCTGCAATGGCTGCAGCATGAGTATGACCTGAAAGACGTACAAGCGCATCGGTATTGGCAATACCAGCCAGATCATTGAACTTTGTACTAGTATTATATTGAGTAACTAAACAAGTCTTGTTATTTTGAGAACACCAAGTCTTTGTGCCGGATACATCCGCCAGAGCCAAGGCGAGGCCGTGGTTGTAAGTGGTGCTAGTTTCAGCATCATTGCCCAAATAAGCGATCTTTGCCAACTGGTCTGCAGTACCAGCCACAGCAAACTTGCCGTCAGAAAGAATCACGTCACCGATGGTAGCCATCTTCACCGTCGTCTGGTAGTACTTGCCTGCAACGGTTGCAACTGCTATGGTTGCCTTGGCAATGTAGGGCTTGGCGGCGATAGTGGCGTTGAACCAGTAGGTTCCGACTGTCATGACGGGCAGAGCTACATACAATTCACCAGAGGCAGAGGTAGGCGTAACGGTGGTAATCACGTTGCCAGAGCCATCGCTGACCTTGAACTCCGTAGCACTCTTGGCTGCGGCGCTGAGATCCTGCAATGTGAACTTAAAGATGGCATTCTGTGCGTCGAGCTTCGTCACGCTGTTCAGGCTGTGATTGTCTTTGTCGATGGTGGCTGTACCTACACGCACTTCGGGGCAGTTCCCGATGGTGCCGTCCTGCGTGGCCAGTGCTGTGGCAACATCAGCGCCAGTGTTGTCAGCCTTGGCAGCCGATGCGGGATAGACTATCGTGCAAGGGGTATTGCTGGCCAGCGATGCGGGGATGGTGAACGTGATGGTAACGGTGGTTCCATCTATCTTATCCACCGTGGCGATGCTCTTGGTATTCTCTGTTCCGTTGTTGTAAAGGATGGCAAACTCATCGGTAGTTTTCCATGTCGAGGCGATGTTGCTGCCATCGATGCTCAGGGCGCGGGTTGAGGCACCGTCGTTGGCATCAAGAGTTGCGGTGATGGTAATCTCGCCGTTAGCAGGCTGTTCTGCGGGCTGCTGGGCGAAATCGTTGTCGTCGTTGTTGCTGCAAGCGGCAAATGTCAGAGCCAGTGCAGCCATCATGAAAATCTTTGTTGCTTTCATTGTCGTTTCATTTTTATTGGTTCTACACTGTGTGAATTAGAATGAGAATGGATCTGATTTCGGTGTGTACGGATCACTGCCAGGAATGTCACCAACGCTACCAGCCAGCAGCTGCGGCTGTTGTTTCAACTTGAAGACCTGCATCGAGGGCTTCTCATAAATTTTCTTTTTCGTCATAAACTAATAATTATGAGTTAATACTTTAGTAAAGTATTTGGCCACAAAGTTACAAATTATTTTGTTAACGAGCGTTACCCCCCTTAAATTGTGTTAAAATGCTTAAAATTGCAGTAGTCACGGGGACAGTACTTAGGTATGACGGCTGCTATGACCCAGGCAGAATCTCTTCACCTGTATGTGAGGGCTTCTTTCGGGCGGAGGTCTCGCGGATGACGACCTTTTGGGGAACGATCTCTCGGTATATCTTGCGGTCGCCACCGATATTCTTCAGCAGCAGGCGACAGGCCGTCTGGCCCATGAGGCGCGACTGGTCCTCGATGGCAGAGAGCTTGGGGGTGACATACTTGGCATGGACATCGTCTGTGAATCCGATGAGGGCGACGTCGCCGGGGATATGGAGCCCTAACTGCTTGATGGCGGTGAAGGCGGCGAAGGTAATGATATCATTGAAGGCGAGGATGGCATCGGGACGGTCGTCACGCTGCAACAGGCGGGTGGCGGCATCGAGGGCCCACTCGTAGTCGATACGCTCGCAGACCACGAGCTCGCGCTCGATGGGGATGCGGTTCTCGCGCAGGGCCTCAAGATAGCCATGCTTGCGGCGGCGCACCATGTCGAGGTGGTTGGGACCGCCAATGAAGGCGATGCGGCGGCTGCCTGTATCGATGAGGTGCTGGGTAGCCTCCTGGGCAGCGACATCACCGTTGGCCGTAACGCTGGAGAAAAGCTCTGGCAGACAGGTACGCCCGAAGAACACAAGGGGGATGTCCATCTGGGAGATCTCCTCGAAGTGGCTGTAGTCGGTGGTGTTCTGCGACAGACAGGCGATGATGCCCTCCACATGGAGGCTGATGAAGTTGTCGACGGCCCTCACCTCGGCCTCGCGCTGCTCATGGGTGTTGGCACTGATAACACTGTAGCCGCTCTTGGCAGCCTCTTCTTCGATGCCATCGAGCACGGCGGCATAATAGTGCGTGACAAGATTGGGCACGACGACGCCAATGACACGGGGCGCCTCTTTGCGAAGACTCTGGGCAAAGGGGTTCGGACGGTAGTTCAGCCGACGGGCCAGCTCCTTGACGCGCTGCTGCATCTCCTGTCCGATCTCAGGCGAACTGCGAAGGGCCCGGCTGACGGTTGCTATACTCACACCAAGCTCCTTGGCGAGGTCTTTCAAAGATATACGACGTTTACCAGTTGCCATGTTCAACTATCAATTTGTGATTTACGATTGCAAAAGTACGAAAATTATCGGAACGACGCAAACGTTTACGTGATTTTTTTGCTTCATCATATAGATTATATGAGAAAAAGTATGTACCTTTGCACCAGCAAAACAGAATGAGTAATGAATAGTTGATAATAAGTTAGTTAGAAAATTTTGCCAAGACTGTCGTGATGACACTCTTGGCTTTTTTATATGTAATACTCCGCCGAATCGACGAGACCGGCACGAAGGGCGTACTTGGTGGCTTCGTGGACGGTGTTCACGCCCAACTTCCTGAAGATATTCTTGCGATGCGTGTTGACGGTATGGAAGCTGGAGAAGCGCTTCTGGGCAATCTCCCGGGTGGTCATGCCGAGGGCGATATCCTTCAGGATCTCCGTCTCGGTGCGGGTGAGGCAGACATCCTCGGCCATACGGTCCTGAGCCGGCGAGAGCAGGATCTCTGCCATCCGCTGACAGATGAAGCGCTGACCACGGGCGGCATAGCGCAGACAGTCGCGTATCTCGGAGAGGGGCGAGTCTTTGAGCAGCACGCTCACGGGCGGCGTCAGGGCAATGGCCCGACGCACGAAGTCTGACGACAGGTCGAAGCTGAACAGGATCCACCTTGCCCGTGGGAAGCGCTCGTGCAGGATCTCCAGCTCTTCGAAATCGTTGATATCGAAAAGGGTGTAGTCGAGCACCACCATCGCATCGCCATACTGCTTCAGCTGCTCTATCAGCTCTGTCTTGTCAGCACTCTGGCGGTATGTCTGCTCGCCAAGGCTGTCGCAGACATGCATCATCCCCACCCTCGTGATATCCTGATTATCAGCTAATATGACCATCTGTAAACCGTAAACCGTAAACTGTAAACCGTAAACCGTAAACTGTAAACCGTAAACTGTAAACAAGATCAATCGATCTCCTCGTCAGCCTCGTAGCCGCCCATCTCGCGGATGGCGTTCTTCAGCATGGTGTACTGCTGATAGAGATTGTTGACGGCCTCCTCACCCTGCGTATAGTCGTACATCGGCGACTTGAGGAAGAAACTGAGGAACCGCTGGATGCCATAGCGCCCGGCACGGGCTGCCAGGTCGGAGAGCAGGCAGAGGTCGAGGCAAAGCGGGGCAGCGAGGATGGAGTCGCGGCAGAGGAAGTTGATCTTCACCTGCATCGGATAGCCCATCCAGCCAAAGATGTCGATATTGTCCCATCCCTCCTTGTTGTCGTTACGAGGGGGATAGTAGTTGATGCGCACCTTATGATAGTACTGATTGTCCTCATCGTTGCCATGGCCGTAGAGGTCGGGCTGTACGTCGGGTTTGAGGATGGTCTCCAGCGTAGAGAGTTTCGACACCTCCTTGGTACGGAAGTTCTCAGGCTCGTCGAGCACAAGGCCGTCGCGGTTGCCGAGGATATTGGTGGAGAACCAGCCGGAGAGTCCGAGACAACGAGTGCCGATGATGGGTGCGAAGCCAGACTTGACAAGCGTCTGACCCGTCTTGAAGTCCTTGCCAGCGATGGGTTGGCGCATCTTCTCTGCCAGCTCCCACATGGCCGGGATGTCGACCGTGGTATTCGGGGCACCCATGATGAAGGGCACACCCTCGGAGAGGGCGGCATAGGCATAGCACATCGATGGGGCGACATGCTGGCGGTCATCGGCCTTCATGGCTGCCTCGAGATCAGCCAGGTGATAATGCACACTCTTCTCGACAGGCACATAGATCTCTGTAGAAGCGGCCCAGAGCACCACCATCCGGCTGCAGCCCTTCTCGCGCTTGAACTGCCGGATGTCTTCGCGAAGCAGTTCCACCATCTCCCACCTCGTTGGTATTGAGCTTTGAGCATTGAGCTTTGAGCATTTTACATTGTCGCCGTTGAGCCGCTTGGCATAGTTATGGTCGAAGGCGGCCTTCATGGGCACAATCTGTTCGAGTTCGTCACGCACAGGCTCGATATCCTTCTCTTTCAGCACCTCGGCATAGACGGCAGACTGATAGGCATTCTGCGGATAGACATCCCAACAGCCAAAGACGATATCGTCGAGACTGGCCAAGGGCACGATATCAGCATACTTCAGATACTGCTTGGATGCGCCTCGCCCTACGCGGATCTTATCATATTGGGTCATAGAGCCCACAGGTTTCGTCAGTCCCTTGCGAGTCATCAATACACCCGTCATAAACGTCGTGGCAACGGCTCCGTTGCCAACTACCAGAATGCCCAGCTTACCTACGGCTGGTTTAACGCTTGTTTGATTCATTTCTTATCTTGTTTTAATCATTTCCAATAATTCATCGAGCGAGTCGATTGTCTCACAAAAGGGACACTCTCTATTCTGAGAATCAGATGTCCAGCCCTCGCCCCGTAGCCAGACGGTGTGACAGCCGGCCTCATGGGCAGGCATGATGTCTTTCTCCAGACTGTCGCCCACTACCGTCACTTCCGCAGGAGTCAAATGCATCGCCTCGACACCAAGGGTGAAGATGCGAGGGTCGGGTTTGCGGACACCCGCCACGGCAGACTCGATGACAGCACAGAACAGCTGATCGAGGCCAAACTCGCGAAGCACGACATGCAGATTGCCATAGAAGTTGCTGACAAGCGCCAAGGGTACCTGCGCCTTCAGTTGCAGCAAGACATCACGGCTGCGGGCCGTCTGCTCTCTGGTACTGGCATAGAGGTCTTCTAACAGCGGGGAGAGATAAGCGGTGAGCGGAGAGCGGTGAGAATGACTACCTAAATAATCCAACTGCAGACGGAGTTTCGTTTCCAGGGTCGTCCGGTAAGTGTCTGTTGGCATGATGATGCGCTGGCTGCCAAGCGTACGCTCTGCATAGACATAAGCCTCACGGAAATGGGCTTCGCTTACAGGCACATGATGCCGCTCATAGGCATGCCACAATGCCCGTCCCCAGTGCTGTCCGCCCGTGTCGAGCGTTGCACCATAGTCAAAGATATAGCCAGCCGTCATACTTTCAGATACGTTCGATATAAACTGTCACACAGCCGTTCGTGAGAACGGTGCATGTACGCGTACATTATATTTAATATAATAACCTCTACTAACAGATATACCCACGGACAGTCGAGCAGACACGTCACGTAGATGGTGATGGCACGGACATTGAATGTGAGCATATTGGTGTACTTCATCAGCGGCAGACTACCTGCCCTGAAAGCATCGCGCAAGTCGTGAGGCATATCGGCAGCATCGGGCCAGCGCGACTTCACCTCGCGGAAGAAGGCCTGAAAGCGAGGTGTGCGGTGCTCCTGACTCTGACAGTAGTTGGCATAGTTATAGCGGAAGAGCCGCTCAAACCATTTCGAGCTTGGCAGATTGTCGAATATCTGCCGCTGCTGCGCACTGTTATCGAGTTCGCTACCTTCCTTCCCCAAGAGGAAATACAGATGTATCTGACGGTAGTAGTCGGCCAGCGAACTCTGCGGGGCATGACACAAGAATCCGGCGACGGCAGCCAGCATGAAACCCCAGATGCCCCACTGCATGGAAGTCCCTGGAATCGTCTGCGGCCAAAGTCGCACGACGATGCCCACATAGATGCAGAAGAACCACACATCACCTGAAAAACCGTCGAGCACACGCCCCAAGAGCGTCTTCTTACCCGAAAGGCGGGCCATCTGGCCGTCGGTAGAGTCGCAGAAGTTGGCGAGCATCAGTAAAGCCACGCCATAAAGGTTATGCAGGAGGTCGGTATAATGGAACATCCATCCTGCAGCCGCTCCGAAGAAGAACGACACGATGGTGATGACATTCGGATGAATGCCGAGCCTGTTCCACAACAGAGCAAAGACAAGGCCGATAGGGCGCGTAAACCACACGTCGAGCCACTCCTCTGTATCGTCAGACTTGAATGAAACCCTCAATAACTCCTTAAATGTTGCCACAACTACTATTATACTTATTTACTATTTATTACTAACTCGGCGATGGCATCGGCAGCCTCTTCAAGACAGCGTGAGAAACTCGGCCAGTCGTTGAAATCGATCAGACAGAACGAGCCGTCGGCCCTGACAATAGCATCACCGCCATAGACACAAACGCCAACTGCCGCTGCCAGCCGCTGTACATCGCGCTGTAAGGCCTCGACGGAGAACGGGAAATGACAGGACGGGCCATTGCGACGCTCATCACCGAACTTGCTCTGACCATCGTCCGTGGGATAGTACCAACGGAAGAAGTCACCCTGCCCCACCCCGTAGAACTTTACCAAGTCGCCCTTGACATGAGCACTCACGGTGTAGTCGGTAATGCCTCGCTGGCGCATTGCCAAGATGGCAGTCTGCAGCTGTGCCTTGTCTTGCACGAAGACCACATCCGCTGCCGTCTGGGCTGCCGCATCACCCCGCTTCAGCCAGTAACCGTCAGGGCCTTCCTTTGGGGCGGCTGCGATGTCGATACGCTCCATGACGGCATTGAGATAACTCCTCGAACAGTTCGAGATACTCTCGGGCGAATTTATGCATCTGACGCCAAACGACTTCAGCCAGTTAAGCGTCTCAGGGCCGCGGGCCATCGTGAGAATGAAGTCCGGAGACGCCATCGGCTCCATGTGGGCCGGGCGGTGCTGGAACTCCAGTCTGTCTTCACTCAGCAGACAGACCTCATTGCCCAGCCGTTGCAGTCTGTGGATGACTGCCTCGAAGATCGCCTTGTCGCGCTCCACAGCGTTTGGCGAAAATCGCACCGCTCTGCTGACTGCCAGTATCCTCATCCTCGCAAGAAAGCCTCTGCTTTTTGAATATCACTGACGTGATCGATGTCGAGTACCTTCGAAAACGGCCATGCCTTCAGACGATAGCCATCACGCAGGAGTGCCCTCTGAAAGTTCCGTATACGCTGCTCGCCACGCTCCACGCAGTCTTGGAGTGTGGTCAGTGAACGAGGTGTCAAGCCATAGATACCCGCACTGACATATCGCGGACTGTCACACTGGTCAAGAAAAGCTGTTATCCACAAGTCGTCAGCAGTGCTGACATAGAGCGGCTTCTCATCGTCGATGAAATCAGAAACACCCATCATTCCATCAATGGTACCTGCTTCAAGAAGTGCGCCAAAGGTCTGTACGAAAACCTTAAACTCCTCCTCACGGAAGATCGTGTCAACGGTAGTGAGCACAAAAGGGCTGTCGCCGAGCCACCGCCTCAGTTCCCACATGCTATGCATGGAACTGGGAGTAGACTTCACGACCAGCCTCAGCGGAAGACGATACTTCTGCTGGACAGCCTGAAGATGAGTCCTGACCGCAGCCATCTGTTCATTACAGATGACTGCTACCTCTGAAGCTCCTTGATCCTCAAAGATTCTCAGCAGTCTGTCGACCAACCTCTCACCACTCACCTCTATCAGAGGCTTTGGTGTCGTAATGCCTTCATTTGCCAGCCGCGAGCCTTCGCCCGCGGCAATCACTGCATATTTCATCCGGTTTCCCTAACGGTTTACCTTAATAATTCGGCAAAAGTAGTCATTTATTATGAGAAACCGAAACATTTTAATATATTTTATCGATTATTATTTCACTGTCAGGCGATGATACTCTATCTCACCCGAGCCAGACTTCTGCTGTGTAAACTTTTTAACGGCACCATTCAGGGAAATATCCCCTGAACCACGCAACTCACAATCGACGCTGCCACAGCCTTCCTTGAAATTTGCATCGATGTCGCCCGAGCCCTTCAGCGACAGCCGCGTATCCTTGACATTTGACAGCCCCAGGGAAACGTCGCCCGATCCGACAAGCGTGGCAGCTACGGCTATGGCATCCAGATTCCCGATAGACACATCACCAGATCCGATCAGCTGCAGTTCACAGCGGTCACAGATTATATCTTTTATTTCAATATCGCCTGAACCCCGAAGTGTGACGTCCATCCTATCGCTATCAATACGGCCTTTGGCTTCGAAGTCACCCGACCCGTTCAAACGGATCCCCGTCAGATCAGGCGATGCCACATAAACGACAAGCTCGTCATCGCTTCCATAGGAGAAGTTTACCAGATTTATTTTCCCACGGTTACGGATAGCAAGGGTTTTATCGTGTACTTCGGTAAGGATATCGTCAACAGCCTCCTGCGGTCCCTCTACCCGGACAGAGAAACTATCGGCCTGAACATAACAGACACGAGGACTACCATTAATCTCAATTTCCTCAAAACCATTCAGATGCCTGTCTTCAGACACCGTCGGCCCTGAAAGGATAGTACTTGACTTACATGCACTCATACAGGATGTCATCCCCATCACTACTGCAAGTATAATAATACCTGCCGTCAACACACGATTTTGTTTTTTCATCTTTTTCATCATTCTTCAATTTTAGTTTCCTTTTCTACTCGTTAGACGATGTCAACAGAAGAAAAGTTGCAAAAGGAACTAAAAACTATGCCAAAGGCAGGTCTACCCAGAACGTAGAGCCCTTGCCCACCTCTGACTCTACCCCCATCTTACCGCCAAGGCTCTGCGCATGCGACTTTGCCACAGAGAGTCCAAGGCCGGTACCAGGAATATACTCATCCAGTTTGACAAAGCGCTCAAAAATACGTTGTTGGTCTGTCGCGGCTATTCCCTTTCCAGTATCAGTCACCCAAATATGGACATGGTTGTTCTCTTTCAGGTCGTAACCAACGCCGATGCTTCCCACTGTAGTAAACTTCACGGCGTTCTGTATCAGATTATCAATCAACTCAACCAGTTTGTCACGGTCGCTCTCAATCAGCAGTTGGTCCATGCCACAATGGAGTGTCATAGGCACATTGGTAGTAGGCTGATAGGTGTCAATCATCTGCTGGAGCAGTTTGTTCAAGTCGACACGAGCCATTAACAGGCTCTTTGCACCAGCTTCTATCTTCGACATGCTGACCAGTCCGTCGATGATATGCAACAGTTTTTGGTTATTACTCTGGATCTCCGCAATAAGTTGGTTGCGCTCCTCCTCGCCCTGCACCACCGGCAACAGGTCGGCGAAGCCAACGATAGCATTCAGCGGCGTACGGATCTCGTGACCCATATTGGCCAAGAAGGCCGTCTTGAGCCTGTCGCTCTCCTCCGCCTTGTTCCTGGCTGCAACGAGTGATGCCATCAACTCCTTACGCTCATCTATCCGCTGAGACGTTCCAACAATTTTTGTCGGTTTACCATCAGCATCGCGTTCTACAATGGTTGCATAGCTTTCTTCCCAGTAAGATGTCCCAGAAAGCTTGTCTAACACTTGATACTCTTGATGATATAAATCGGTCTTACCCTCACAGATATCATTGAAAGCCCTGGTCACATGGTCCACATCGGCAGAAACGAGAGTAGCCAACGTATCATGAATACTCTCATCGGCAGCAGGCACATAATTGTTATGACCATCACGATAGTCTTTCTCAAAGAAGAATTTCTTGGTCTCTGCATCAAAGCGCCACACGGCAATTTTCATGGCTTTGAGGATAAAGTCATATTCCACGTTGCCTTTCCTAATCTTGTCAAGTTCATCCAACTCGTCCTTCAACCTATTCCCTGTACGCCGCTGAACAAAGATCAATACAAGCAGGAAAATCAGTAGCAGTAAACCGATTCCCCATTGAAGGACAATCATCCACATACTCTCTGTATGAGCATATAACAACAGACTGGTCATAACTGTCATATTTGCCACAAAAGTACAAAATTAATTTGAAACATATCACATATCATGATGAATTTTAGAAAAAAGCAACGTTTTTTATTTGATTAACAGTCAAAAACGTTGTTTTTTGGCCAAATTATATTATCTTTGCACACAGAATTCCACACATTGTCCGTTCCAAGCGGACATGCAAGAAGCACTATTAATGGAACAGAATTTTGAATTGATCGCCAAAACGTTTATGGGGCTGGAACCTGTACTGGCGAAAGAGCTGACCCAACTGGGGGCTAATGATGTAAAGATAGGTAGACGAATGGTATCGTTTACAGGTAACAAGGAATTGATGTATCGTGCCAACTTTCAATTGCACACCGCCATCAGGATCCTGAAACCCATCCGCCATTTCAAGGCACAGAGCGCGGATGACGTCTACGAGGAAATCAAGAAGATTGACTGGACAACATATCTGGACGACGACAAGACCTTTGCCGTCGACTCGGTGGTATTCTCTGAGGAGTTCCGTCATTCGAAGTTCGTGTCATACAAAGTGAAGGATGCCATCGTCGATCAGTTCCGTGAGAAGACAGGCAAACGGCCCAACATCTCCGTAGCTAACCCCGACCTTCGCCTTAACATGCACATTGCCGAAGACCAATGCACCCTGAGTCTTGACTCAAGCGGTGAGTCTCTCCACCGGCGCGGTTACCGTCAGGAGAGTGTCGAGGCGCCTCTGAACGAAGTCCTTGCCGCTGGCATGATTCTCCTGTCGGGCTGGCAAGGTGACACAGACTTCATCGATCCGATGTGCGGCTCGGGCACTATCCTCATTGAGGCGGCCCTCATCGCCAAGAACATGGCGCCAGGCCTGTTCCGCAAAGAATATGCCTTTGAGAAGTGGCCCGACTTTGATGCCGACCTCTTCGATGATATCTACAATGATGAAAGTCTGGAACGGGAGTTCAATCATCACATCTATGGCTATGATGTTGACATAAAGGCTGTTAACACCGCCCTTCTGAACGTGAAAGCTGCTGGATTGTCTAATGTAATCACTGTTAGTCAGCAAGATTTCAAAGACTTCAGCCAACCTGCCAACAAAAGCATTATCATCACCAATCCTCCTTATGGCGAGCGCATCTCGACCCCCGACCTGTTAGGAACCTATAAGATGATTGGCGAGCGACTGAAGCATGAGTTCAAAGGTAACGATGCGTGGATATTATCCTATCGTGAGGAGTGTTTCGAGCAGATCGGCCTTAAACCCAGCATTAAGATTCCTCTTTATAATGGCAGTCTGGAGTGTGAGTTCCGCAGATATCAGATGTTCGACGGCAAGTTGAAGGACTTCCGTCATGATGGCGGCATTGTGAAGACCGACGATGAAAAGCAGCAGATGGCTCAAAAGCACCGCTTCAAGAAAGAGCGTGAGTTCAAGCAGCGCCTTGAAGAAGCAGAGCAGAACGAGGAAGGCGACATTCGCAGTTTCACCTTCCACCGTCATGAGTTAAGCGACCGCAAGCCCCGGAATGAACGGAGGAATCGCGACGATGGGGATGAAAGGATAATTCGGGATGAAAGGAGAGGCCGTGATGATAAGAAATTCAGAAGAGACAAGAAAGATCGCTTCGACAGAGGTGGAAAGAATCCTAAGACAAGAGGGAAAGGATACGACAAAAAGAATAGGAGGTTTGACGATGACGAAGATTAATGTCCTTTTAGCATCCCTGATTATGGCTACCCTCTCCACCCCACTGTCTGCCCAAGACAAACTCTTCACCCTCGAAGACCTGAACTTTGGCGGTACAAATTACCACAATATGCAGCCTAAGAACATGTGGCTCACATGGTGGGGAGACCAACTGATTCAGACCGATGTGGAAGCCTGCTACACCATTGATGTCAAAACAGGCAAGAAAACAACGCTCTTCACACTCGACGAAATCAACAAATGGGCTGAGAGCGATGATCTGAAATATGTGCGCCATCTGATGAATGCTACCTTCCCTTATCCAGACAAACCTGTCGTACAGGTGGGAAACCGCAAGGCAGTCATTTATGTGGACTTCAAACAGAAGAAGGTGGTCTGGCAGGACAGCATCTCGGAACAGACGGCCAACGACTGGAATGCAGCATCCAAGGCTACGGCCTATGTAGCAAACAACCAACTCTTCGTTGTGGATGCTAAAGGACAGAAGCACCAACTCTCTACCGATGGTTCTCGGGAGATTGTCTATGGGCAGTCCGTCCACCGCAACGAGTTCGGCATCGAGAAAGGCACGTTTTGGAGTCCCAGCGGTCAGCGCCTAGCCTTCTATCGCATGGACCAAAGCATGGTGACAGACTACCCTCAGGTAGACGTCTTCCCCCGCAGCGCCTCCTATGAACCCGACAAATATCCCATGGCAGGCATGACAAGCCATCAGGTGACCGTCGGTGTCTATGACCTACAGACAGATAAGACTATCTATCTGAAGGCAGGCGATCCAACAGACCGCTATTTCACCAACATCGCCTGGAGTCCAGACAGCAAGACCATTTATATGTTTGAGTTGAACAGGGCCCAGAACGACTGCCGGCTGGTATCCTACGATGCCGTGACGGGTGAGAAATTGGCAGAGTTGTACCAAGAGACCAGCGACAAGTACGTGGAGCCCCTCAACCCTATCCTGTTCCTGCCGTGGGACGGCAATTTCTTCATCCGCCAAAGTCAGGAAGACGGCTATAACCACCTCTACCTCCACAACAGCAAGGGTGACAAGATTCGTCAGCTCACCACCGGACCTTGGGTGGTTCTGGAGGTCCTGGGATTCAACAAGAAGCAGAAGACCGTCATCATCAAAGCCAACAAAGAGCATCCCCTTCAGCACCGCCTTTATAGCGTCAACATGAAAGGAGAAATCAAGCAACTGGACATCGCCGACGGTGTTCATAATGGCATGTTGTCACCCTCTGGGAATCTCCTTGTCGACAGATTTTCCACACCGACGAGATCACGAGTCATTGATGTCATAGACATCAGCCAGAAGAATCCACGCCATACAAACCTTCTTGAGGCCGACGACCCCTGGAGAGGCTACCAACAGCCCATCTTTGAATGTGGCAGCATCAAAGCAGCAGACGGTGTCACTGACTTATATTATAGAATGGTGAAGCCATCAGACTTCAATCCAAAGAAAAAGTATCCTACGGTCATCTACGTCTATGGCGGGCCTCATGCCAACAACATCCAGGCTTCTTGGCACTGGGCCTCTCGCAGCTGGGAGACCTACATGGCCCAGAAGGGTTACATCATCTTTATTCTCGACAACCGTGGCAGTCAATATCGTGGACGCGACTTTGAGCAGGCCACATTCCATCAACTTGGCCAGATTGAGATGCTGGATCAGATGAAAGGCGTAGACTATCTGCGCACCCTGCCTTATATTGACATGTCTCGTCTTGGCGTCCACGGCTGGAGCTATGGCGGCTATATGACCATCTCGCTAATGACCAACTATCCCGATGTCTTCAAAGTGGGTGTGGCCGGTGGACCTGTCATCGACTGGAAATGGTATGAGGTGATGTACGGAGAGCGCTATATGGGTACCCCGGAGAGCAACCCCGACGGCTACGCCAAGACCACCCTCCTGGCCAAGGCCAAGGACTTGAAAGGCAAGCTGCAGATTATCACCGGCTACAACGATAATACCGTAGTGCCTCAGCACTGTCTGTCGTTCCTCGACGCCTGCATCAAAGCTGGTACCCAACCCGACTTCTTCGCTTATCCCGGTGAGGAGCACAATATGCGTGGTCATGCCAGTGTTCATCTCCATGAGCGCATCACCCAGTATTTCGAAGACTATTTAAAATAAAAATGTAAATCTGTAAATCGTTTATAGAATATGAAGATATTATTGTTAGGCAGTGGTGGTCGTGAGCACGCCCTGGCTTGGAAAATCGCCCAAAGCAGCAAATGTGAGAAACTCTTCATCGCCCCCGGCAATGCCGGCACAAGCAACTGTGGCGAGAATGTCCCCATGAAGGCCGACGACTTCGACGCTATCAAAGACTTTGTGGTGGCCAACGATGTGAACATGGTCGTCGTCGGACCTGAGGATCCTCTCGTAAAGGGTATCTACGACAACCTGAAGGCCGATCCACGCACGAAGGACGTACCCGTGATCGGCCCCTCGAAGGCTGGTGCCGTACTCGAAGGGTCGAAAGACTTTGCCAAAGGATTCATGCAGCGACATCATATCCCCACAGCCCGTTATCAGACTTTCGACGGCGAGCATCTGGAGGAAGGACTGAAATTTCTCGAGACCCTCGAGGCTCCATACGTGCTCAAGGCTGATGGTCTTTGCGCCGGAAAGGGCGTGCTGATACTCCCCACCCTCGACGAGGCGAAACAGGAGCTGAAAGAGATGCTCGGCGGCATGTTTGGCAACGCCTCTTCACAGGTGGTCATCGAGGAATTCCTCAGTGGCATCGAGTGCTCTGTCTTCGTGCTTACCGACGGTCTGCATTATAAGATCCTGCCAGAGGCAAAGGACTACAAGCGCATCGGAGAGCACGACACGGGTCTGAACACGGGTGGTATGGGCAGCGTCACTCCTGTACCTTTTGCCACGAAAGAGTGGATGCAGAAGGTTGAAGACCGTATCATCCGCCCCACCGTCGAGGGCTTGGCTGCCGAGGGCATCGACTATAAGGGGTTCATCTTCTTCGGCCTCATCAACGTGAAGGGAGAGCCAATGGTGATTGAATACAACTGCCGTATGGGAGATCCCGAGACAGAGAGCGTGATGCTTCGTCTGAAAAGCGATATTGTAGACCTTTTCGAGGGTGTTGCTGCAGGCGACCTTGACAAGCGCACTATAGAATTCGATCCCCGTGCTGCCGTCTGCGTGATGCTCGTCAGCGGCGGTTATCCTCAGGCCTATAAGAAAGGTTATCCCATCAGCGGCATCGACCAGGTCGAGGGAAGTATTGTCTTCCACAGTGGCACAGCCATGAAAGACGGTGAGGTGGTTACTGCCGGCGGACGCGTCATCGCCGTCTCTTCCTATGGTAAGGACAAAGCTGAGGCCTTACAGAAGTCCTTCGAGGAAGCGCAGAAGATTCAGTTCACCGACAAGTATTTCCGTCGTGACATCGGCGCTGACCTATAAGAAGCAAGGGATAAAGAGTGAAAAGGTTTCAGAACAAGATTGCTGAGAGCCGCCACACACTCCCATTAGCCATGCTCTACGGAGCAGCTATATGGGTGTTGGCCGGTCTGTTCCAGCACGGCTGGTGGGTGCAGTTTGCCTGCTTCATCCTCTCCACGCTGTTGGTCATGCGCATCAATAGCCTGAACCTATTGATACGCATCTACAGCCGTTCTGTTTCCGTCGCTTTCATCTTCCTGTCGTGCGCTGCCGTTTGCCTCTTCCCGTCATGGAGGGGTGGCATCGAACAACTCTGCTGCATTGCAGCCTTCATGCTTCTCACCGAATGCTATCAAGACAACACGACCGTTGGCAAGTCTTATTATATTTTCCTGCTGTTAGGCATAGCCACCATGCTCGATGCCCATGTCATCTTCTATCTGCCTCTAATATGGTTGATGATGCGGGTCATTGTCTATTCCCTCTCATGGCGCACCTTCCTGTCCTCCCTATTAGGACTGATTACGCCTTATTGGTTCATGAGCGGTTGGCTGATGTGGGAGAAAGGCGGTGATTACCACGCCATCGCCAGACTTTTTTCCTTTCACGAAGCCTTTCAGTTCCCCTTCGGTTTTGAATCGATCCCATTGCCCTACCAGCTTGTCATCGCGTTCACCACACTCATGTTGTTTATCGGCAGCATCCATTTCATTCACAGCAGCTATCGCGACAAGATCCGTGTACGCCAGATTTACTATGGCTTCATCACGCTTGGGTTCTTCTCGTTAGCGCTCCTCGTTCTACAACCACAAAACGAGCTGGCCTGCCGGATGCTTATTTTCGCCACCAGTCCGCTGATAGGTCACTACTGGGCACTAACCAATTCGAAGATATCCAATGTGATGGTCATCATTCTGACCGTCGCGCTCATTCTTATCACTGCCGTCAACCTATGGATATCGTCATTTCCTTCCTGACACAATACGGATATTGGGGGATGCTGCTGGCGGCTTTCCTTGCCGGCAGCGTATTTCCTTTCTCCAGCGAGGCAGTGATGGTGGCACTCATGGCAACAGGACTCGACCCGTGGATACTAATGATCTATGGCACCATCGGCAATGTACTGGGAAGCATCGTCAACTACTGTCTTGGGCGTATGGGACGGATGGAGTGGATAGAGAAATATCTTCATGTAAAGAAAGAAGACCTCGACAAGGCTCATCGCTTCATGGCCGGCCACGGCGCATGGATGGGATTCTTCGCCTTTCTCCCCGTTCTGGGGAGCGCCATCACCATTGCTCTCGGACTGATGCGCTCCAATATTGTCATCACCTTCATTGCCATCACACTGGGCAAGATATTCCGTTACATCGTTCTCATCTACGGTGCAGGATTGTTCATATAACGTTAATAAATGTAGAGCGATAGTAAATAATTGATGATTCACAATCGACAATTGACAATAATTTCGTACCTTTGCAGCGCATTAATGAAGATATTTAACGTTAAATAGATATTTATCAGATGAAACAATTCAGACTGGTGGACAATGTCCTTGGGTGGTTATCATTTTTGATAGCAGCCTTCGTCTATTGCTCCACAATCGAACCGACAGCCTCGTTCTGGGACTGTCCGGAGTTTATCACCACAGGCTATAAGATGGAGATAGGCCACCCCCCTGGGGCACCATTCTTCATGCTGACGGCAAATCTGTTCTCGCAGTTTGCCAGCGACCCGACACAAGTTGCGAAGATGGTCAACATCATGAGTGCCCTGCTGTCGGCGACATGTATACTGTTCCTGTTCTGGAGCATCACCCACCTGACGCGCCGCCTGCTGATAGCCGACTGGAGCGAACTGACTTTGCCCAAACTCATCACCATCGAGGCCTCCGGTCTGGTTGGTGCGCTGATATACACCTTCAGCGACACGTTCTGGTACTCCGCTGTCGAGGGTGAGGTATATGCCTACTCCTCGGCTCTGACAGCCATTGTCTTCTGGCTCATCCTGAAATGGGAGGATGTCGCCGATGAGCCACATAGTGACCGCTGGCTCATACTCATCATGTACATCACCGGACTCTCTATTGGTGTTCACCTGCTCAATTTGCTCTGCGTGCCGGCCATCGGTCTGGTGTACTACTATCGGCGTTTCCCCGATGCCAACCTGAAAGGCTCACTGGTGGCCTTAGGCATCTCTGTGGTTATCCTGGCCGCCGTACTCTACGGTGTCGTGCCAGGCATCATCACTGTCGGCGGATGGTTTGAACTGTTCTTCGTCAACACGCTTGGCTGTCCGTTCAATACTGGTGAGATCATCTATATCATCCTGCTTATAGGCACTGTCATCTGGGCTGTCTATGAGACGCAGGTACAGAAGCACAGCGTGAAGGTGCAGAACATCGCCTTCCTACTCTCCGTCGGCATGCTGGGTATTCCCTTCTATGGCTGGGGATGGTCGGCATTCATCATCGGCATCATTGCTCTGGCAATACTCTGGTTTGTACTCAACTATAAAAAGGAGAAGCAGTTGCTGGTGACAGCCCGTGCCAAGAACACGATGCTGCTCTGCATGCTGATGCTCATGGTGGGCTACTCTACCTATGCCGTCATCGTCATCCGCTCTTCGGCCAATCCCCCGATGGACCAGAACTCACCTGAGGACATCTTTACCCTTGGTGACTATCTGGGCCGCGAACAGTACGGCCAGCGCCCCTTGTTCTATGGTCAGGCCTACACCTCGCAGGTGGCGCTCGAGAGCGACGGAAAGTACTGCCGCCCTGTGATGAGCAAGGGCAAGCCCGTCTATCAGCGTAAGGAGAAAGCATCTGCCGACGAGAAGGACTCCTACTTTGTAGTCCGCACCAAGGATGAATACAAGTATGCCCAAAACATGCTGTTCCCCCGTATGTACGATGTCGGTCATACCGCAGCGTATGAGTCGTGGATGGGAGGTGTCGACGGCACAGAGGTACCCTACGACCGTTGCGGCGAGCCGATGACGGTAAAGATGCCCTCACAACTGGAGAACATCCGTTTCTTCCTCTCCTACCAGTGTAACTTCATGTACTGGCGCTATTTCATGTGGAACTTCGCCGGCCGGCAGAACGACATCCAGAGTAACGGTGAGATGGAACACGGCAACTGGCTCACCGGTTTCTCTTTCATCGACAATGCCCGCCTGGGAGACCAGGATCTGCTTCCCGACGAACTGAAAGAGAACAAGGGTCACAATGTATTCTACTGTCTGCCACTGCTGCTCGGACTGTTCGGACTCTTCTGGCAGGCATGGTACACCCGAAAGACGAAGTCTGGAGATGGAAGCCTGAAAGAGGATCCCATCGGCATCCGCCAGTTCTGGGTGGTATTCTTCCTGTTCTTCATGACCGGTCTGGCCATCGTTGTCTACCTGAACCAGACGCCGATGCAACCCCGTGAGCGCGACTATGCCTACGCCGGCTCCTTCTATGCCTTCGCCATCTGGTGCGGCATGGGCGTGGCTGCCATCATCGAGTTTATAAGGGAGAAGGTAAAAATGAATAGTGAGAAATTTGCTACCGCCCTGGCTTGTGCCGTCGGCTGCGCCTGCCTGCTGGTACCCATCCAGATGGCTTCGCAGACCTGGGATGACCACGACCGCTCCGGCCGCTATACCTGCCGTGACTTCGGACAGAACTACCTGATGACCCTTCAGGAGAAAGGCAATCCCATCATTTTCACCAATGGCGATAACGACACCTTCCCGCTCTGGTACAACCAAGATACGGAAGGGGTACGTACCGATGCCCGCGTCTGCAACCTGTCATACCTGCAAACCGACTGGTATATCGACCAGATGGTGCGCCCCGCCTATGACTCCCCGTCGCTGCCTATCACCTGGAACCGACTGGAGTACTGTGCTGGCACTAATGAGTATGTACAGATAGAGCCCACGCTGAAAGAGCAGGTGCTCCAACTCTATCAGGATCAGCCCGACGAGGCCCGCCAGCAGTTTGGAGACGAGCCGTTCGAACTGAAGAACATCCTGAAGTACTGGGTGCGCTCTACCAATAAGGATTTCCACGTCATACCCACCGACACCGTGTATGTCACCATCGACAAGGAGGCAGTCCGCAAGAGCGGCATGATGATGGCGGCAGACTCCATCCCCGACCGCATGGTTATCTCACTCACAGGTAAGAGCGCCCTCTATAAGGGTGACCTGATGATGCTCGAGATGATTGCCAACGCCAACTGGACCCGTCCTATCTACGTGGCTCTGACCGTGGGCCAGGAGAACTACATGAACCTTGGCGACAACTTCGTACAGGAAGGTCTTGCCAACCGCATCACCCCGTTCACGACCAAGGCCGCCGGCGCCAGGAACTTCGACACCGAGAAGACTTACAACAACGTGATGAACAAGTTCAAGTTCGGCGGTGTCGACAAGAAGGGCATCTACCTCGACGAGACCGTCATGCGCATGTGCTACACCCACCGTCGGCTCTTTGCCTCACTGGCCTCCAACCTCATCAGCGAGGGTCAGGAAGACAAGGCGAAGAAGGTGCTCGCCCGCTGCGAGAAGGAGTTGCCGGCCTATAACGTCCCGCACGACTACCAGAGCGGCTCCGTCGATCTGGCACGATGCTATGCCCTGACCGGCCAGGACAAGAAAGCCCAGATGCTCATCGACGAACTTTGGATCAAGTCCTGCCAGTATCTCGTATGGTATCTCTCCTTCGATGGTACGCGCTTCAGCAGCTCACAGCACGACTGTCTGATCCACTTCTACATCCTCGAGCAGTTGCTGAACCTGCAAGACACCGTCAGCCAGGAAGAGGCCGACAAGAAAGAGCAGCAGTTGCAGAGTCTGATGGGCATCTATCAGTCCAAAGACGGCGACATTGAGGGATAAGCCGAACGTATTCTAATAACCCGGTAGAGAAGTGTTTATAGAGCAACCCGCCATCTATCTTCGCTGGCTTTATCCGAGAGCCTACTGGAGAATGGACCGTCACGAGAAGGCCGTATACCTGACCTTCGACGACGGTCCCATCCCCGAGGCGACGCCTTTTATCCTCGACACGCTCAGGCGGTTTGAGGTGAAGGCCACGTTCTTCATGGTGGGCGACAACGTACGCAAGTATCCGGAACTCTATCAGCAGATTGTCGACGAGGGCCATCAGGTGGGCAACCACACCCACAACCATATCGTCGGCCTCAGCCACACCATCAAGGAGTACAGCTACAACGTAGAGAAGGCCAACGCCTATATACACAGCCACTACGTGCGTCCGCCGCACGGCTGGATGCGGCTGGCACAGTATGCCTGGCTCAGCCGTAAGTACAAGATTGTGATGTGGGACCTCGTCACCCGCGACTATTCCAAATGGATGACAGCCCAAGACGTGGTAACTAATATAAAAAGGTACGCACGTAACGGCTCTATCATCACCTTCCACGATTCGCTGAAGTCGATAGACAAGCTCCGGACGGCTCTGCCCGAAAGCATCCAATGGCTCCGCGATCAGGGTTACGATTTCAAAATCTTCCCCTAACCCCTATCCCCCCCTAAAAAAAACTAACATCCCTAACAAAACCCTATAAAACAATGAAGAGATTACTAACAACCGGCTTATTAGCAGCCACATTTTCAATGACAACAAATGCTCAACCCCAACTTCGCCCTGACAACATCGACGAAGTGCTCAAGGCCATGACCCTTGAAGAGAAAGCCCAACTACTGGTGGGTGGTGGTAACAACAGCTTCGTAGGTAGCGGCGCCATGCTCGGCCATCAGGAGAAGCTAGTGGCCGGAGCCGCCGGCATCACCGTTGAGATTCCACGTTTAGGTATTCCTGCCACCGTGCTCACCGACGGCCCTGCCGGTGTGCAT